>NZ_JACJQS010000037.1:0-49137 GCF_014696755.1 Anabaena sp. FACHB-1391
GAAATAGTTGATAAAGTTATTTCTGTTGCTCTCGATTTGATGAATCCTCAACATTTAAAAAATTGGTTCACTAATTGTTGTTACTGTACCTCATAACACCGGGAAGTGCTGTAAGTGTACATCCGTTCTTGGAAGTCAACATCATATTGGCTTTGAATTTCAATATGAATTAAAATCCATACTTGTGTTTTATCCAATAACCAAACTTTATAAAGTTTATCGGCTATGCGTTTTTCAGTTGCTGATGAAGCCGTAATTTCTTGCAGTTCTTTATCTAGTGATTCCGGTGGTTTTGTCCAATCAATTGCTTTATAAGCTACAGGAAAGAAGAAGGATAAAAAACTATCAAAATATTCGTTTAATGCTTCTTTCCAGGATTCATCGTAATTCGCCGTGATTTCATTTTTGTTCATAAAATGCTATACTAATAATTGTGGTAATTCAGTCCCAATTAATTTAGAATTATTTCCATGCTCAACAGAATCAAAGAATTATCAATAAGTATATTATCTCGATTAGTCGAAATCCGCCGACATATTCATGCACATCCAGAATTGAGCGGAGAAGAATATCAAACCGCTGCTTTTATTGCTGGTGTATTATCCGCCAATGGACTGCACGTAGAAGAGGGAATAGGCAGAACAGGTGTGATTGGTGAATTAAAAGGGACACAATATAGTGATAATATACTGGCAATTCGTACTGATATGGATGCTTTACCCATTCAAGAACGTACAAGTTTAGAATATGCTTCTCGCATTCCCGGAGTCATGCACGCTTGTGGACATGATATTCATACTACAGTAGGTTTGGGAACAGCGATGATACTTTCCCAAATTGCCTCAGAATTGGGGGGAAAAGTGAGGTTTATATTTCAACCAGCGGAAGAAATAGCTCAAGGTGCAAATTGGATGGTAAAAGATGGAGTTATGAATAATGTTGCGGCCATTTTAGGGTTGCACGTTTTTCCTTCCATTCCCGCAGGTTCGATTGGTATTCGTTATGGTGCATTAACAGCCGCAGCAGACGATTTAGAGATTATTATTATTGGTGAATCTGGACACGGTGCGCGTCCCCATGAAGCCATAGATGCGATTTGGATTGCATCACAAGTAATTACATCATTACAACAGGCCATTAGTCGTACCCAAAATCCTTTGCGTCCCGTAGTATTGAGTATTGGTAAAATAAATGGTGGGAGAGCGCCAAATGTAATTGCTGATAGAGTACAATTATTGGGGACAGTGCGATCGCTACATCCAGAAACTCGTAATAATTTACCAGATTGGATTGAAAAGATAGTAGCTAACGTTTGTAATTCTTATAATGCGAAATATCAAGTTAATTATCGTCAAGGTGTACCCAGTGTCCAAAATGATAATACGCTAACGCAGCTATTACAATCAGCAGCCGAAGAAGCATGGACTAATGAGCGTGTACAGATTTTACCAGAACCATCCTTAGGTGCAGAAGATTTTTCTGTTTATTTAGAACACGCCCCTGGTGCAATGTTTCGCTTGGGTGTAGGCTATGAAGAGAGAATAATTAATCATCCCCTGCATCATCCACAATTTGAAGTTGATGAATCTGCTATTATGACAGGAGTAGTCACCCTAGCTTATGCAGCTTACAAATATTGGTTAAATAAGTCAGAACTGTGATTTGGCTGATTAGGATTTCCATGATCAATTAATCAAACAAATCAGGTTTTGAAATTCCTCTTGAAATAAATTCAAAAAAGTCAAACCTGCAATCATGTCACAAATCGAAACCATAGATTCAAACCCATCAGAAAAAAGCATTGATAACTGGTACTTGGTAACTGTTCGTTCCAAGAAAAGAGAAGTATTTTTGAAATATTTGAATATAGCTATCAGCCAAAATCAACTACAAGACTTGGTAATAGAAATAAAAATTCCCCAAGAAGCAGTTTATCAAGACATTGTTTTATTAAAAACGAGTAATTTCAAAACTGCTTACATACAACTAAAAAATATTGAATGTTTCCAAAATATCGAACGCAAACCCCTAGCATTACAACAAGTAAATAGAATGTTAGGGATTACTTAAAACCTCCAGAAAAAAATAGAGACAGGGAAAGTAGATAAAGAGTGAGAGTTTGAGAAATGGAGTTTTTGATTTTCACACCTCAATTCAGCAGCGCCAAAAAATTCCTCGTTCCCTGTTCCCAGTTAAGAGTTCCCAGTTAAGAGTTCCTTGTTCCCTGTTCCCAGTTAAGAGTTCCCTGTTCCCTTGTCATAACGACAATTTTTAACGCCAACCTACTTAGATAATGCAAAAAATAGTAAAAGTTAAACCAAATTCCCAGCAGCAAAAGATTGAAGAATTAGCAGATGGTAGTTTAAATGTACATTTAAAATCACCACCAGTAGACGGTAAAGCCAACGAAGAACTAATTAAACTATTAGCCAAAAAATTTGATGTTCCTAAATCATCTATTACAATTAAATCTGGTGTAACATCTAGAAACAAACTCATTATAATTGATAAAAATTAGACATCAATGGTACAGCACCCCCAGAATATGCCAAGCCTGGCTATGGGTAAGGAGGAAGCTGCTTATTGGTTGAGAATGGCTATGCAACGCAAAAGTCCTAGACGGGTATTAATGGCGTTACGGTGTTTGTTGACAGACCCGAATAGATAATAAAAATTAATGACCCTTACTTTTAATCGGGAAAAATACAAGGAATTATTAACAGCTTATCTTCCCAAGTTGATAAAAACTGAAGCGGAAAATGAGCAAGCTTTAGGAATCGTGGAAGATTTAATGCACCGGAAACGTACACCGGAAGAAGATGAATTATATCAGTTGTTAATTACTTTAATAGAAAAGTTTGAAAAAGAAAATTATCAACCTAATCAGCAAAATCATCCTCTATCTATGTTATTATTTTTATTGGAAGAATCTGAAAGAAGTCGAGATGATTTAGTAGCAGTTTTAGGAAATGAAGATATAGTTAATAATATTTTTAATGGACAAGAAAAGATAAATGCAGAACAAGCACGGAATTTAGGAGATTTTTTTCATGTAGAACCGAGTTTATTTATGGAATAATAATTAAGGCTTGCTGAAAAAGTGGAAAAAGGCAAAAAAAATTGGGTAGTTAGTTAAGCAAAAGAAAAGATAAGTTTTTGATTTTAATTTCTTTGATTCGCTTCATTATTTACTTTCCAAGATGGGTTTTAAAATATCAGGACTTCTGACAGCAAATAGTTTGATGCGGTTAGGAATTTCATTATCTGGATCTGTCCATTTGTCATAAAGTTGTTCAATTACTTTTTGTTTTTCTTCATCTAATAAATTTTTAAATTCCTTACCTTGCATAACTTCTGTAATATCTCTTTCGATAAAATCTAACACATTTATGCCACAATTTTTCATATGTTCAGGAAAATACACGTTGAAAACCAAAGAATCTAAAATATCATCAAGTTGCTTGTAAAATCCTCTTTTTTGAAAATTAGAAAAAATAATAACTTCAACTATAGTAGCAATCAATTTATTATTTGTTTCCGTATAGTTTGGAATTGGTATTCTCTTCAAATAAACAATCTTAACTTCGGCAAATGTTTTATCTAACTCTTGAACAGCCATACTATACCAAAAATCTATTAGCTTGGAATTAATTATTCCAAGAATAGCCTCTAAACTATAGCTATTTTTTGATTTTAGAATACCAATATTTACACTATTAAGAACAAGATTTTTATTCCTATCAATTGTTGCAATTATGCCATCTGCCGTTGTTCTTATTATAAGTTTTGGATTGGTATAGTGGTAACTAAGATCACCTCCCGATTTAATATTTCCTGATTTAAGTATAAAATACTGTTCAATTCTACCCAAATAAAATTTATTAAAATCACGTCCTTTAATGATAGGGTAAGTTCCATCAATTTGATCCTCAAAAATGGAATCATTGTTGCCCCTAGTTTGTATTCCATGATAAAATTCTATTAAATCATCAAGCTTTAAGATTTGACGATTTAATTTTTGGAAAATTTCAATTTCATCTTTACTACCAACACATATAACTTCTTGAAATGAACTTAACAATACATCTAGAGGAATGTTTGTTGGAGGTATATTATTTAGCGATTCTAGATAATTATTTTTTCTTAAATCGAGTAATGAACAAAACCTATGACTTGTATTTTTTTGAAGAAATATAATACAAGTATCTACTTCTGCTGCTTCAAATACTTTTTTTCCTAAAACTGTTAATTTTTTTAGACAATTATTCTTAATAAATTGTCTAAACTTTGAAAAGTATGTTCCTGACAAAAATGTGTAAGGTGTAATAAAATTTAATATTCCATCATTTGACAATAAATTTGTTCCTTTTTCAACAAAAACAGAATACGCCTCGATCTTATATTCTGCTGTCAAATATAATTTCAAAATTTGATCGAACATTTTTTTGTCTTTAAAAATGTTTCCATAAGGCGGATTACCAATCACGATATCAAAACCATCTGAAATATCAAACATCCATTCTGAATCAAAGAAAGGAGAAGAAACATTTTGGTTGTATGGGTCCCAGTTTGCTAATTTATTTGCAGTATCAGTTTCCCAGCCATTTTTTTGTAAAACTACAGCAATTTTTTCTCTCAAAGCCTTATCTTGATCTCTCAACTTGCGCTTATGACTAGGAGACTTAGAACTAAATAAACGATGCCTGACCTTCTTCAAATCCGCCTCTAATTTCTTGATTTCTGGCGTATCAAACAAACTTAACTGCACCTTTGGTTTCTCAATCCCAATCAAAGTATTAGCCGCTACAAACTTAGTTTCGAGGTTAGGCAAAGGACGAATCCCAAAATTATCCTTATTTAGATCAACCTTTTGATCAACCACCAACGAAATAAAGAACCGTAGCTTAGAAATTTGGGTAGCAATGGACTGTATATCTACCCCATAAATACAATTCTCAATCAGATATAACTTACGTCCATAATCTAACTCATTATTAGCAAAAGCCTCCTCAATATCCTTAATTTGAGCATTCAAATCTTGAATACTTTGCTCCCGATATTGAGCATCATCTAACTCCTCTAACTGACTAATAGCCGCTTCAACTCTGGCAATTTGACGGTGTTTCCATTCCGTATTTTTCGGGTCAACTTTAAATAGAATATGTACCATCTTTTGCAAAATCCCCATCGGGAAAGCACCCGAACCACAGGCAGGATCAAGAATAGTACATTTATCCAAAGCCTTAATAATCCGTTTCTGAACCTCAGCATTTCCTTCAAATGGATTAACAGCATCAAAAGAAACCAGTTGACGCAATTGCCGATCTAAATCTTCCTCTTTATATCCAGATTCTTGAGCAAGTAACTCATTTTTTAAGTAAGCAATGAGACTCTCATCCACCATGTAATTAACAATTTCACGGCCCGTATAAAAAGAGCCTGTTTGCTTTCTGGCTGTCGTCTTTGTCTCAGGATTATAACTAGCCAAAAGATTCTCAAATACTTTACCCAACAACTCAGGATCGAGTGCGACATCTTCTTCAATTGGGGTATTTTCTGTAATCGTAAATTTGTAAGCTTTGAGAATATTGATTAAACCCTTGACCGCCGCCTCTTTTGTCCCCTTATTAGTTGCACCATATTCTGCACTTAAATCAACTTTCTCTTCTGCTCCAAAAAACAAATAATCAGGAACAATCAATTGCTCTGTTTTAGGTAGATTGTCTGAAAATCCGTCAATAAATACCTTGTTTAACTTATCGTCCAAACATTCAAATAACCCACCGTTGAGGAAAGGGACAACACCATTCACCATTTCCACAAGTCTCTCTGGATTCTGGAAGTGTTCCCTGTAGCGCATCAAAAAGTTAGCGTCTCGGTGCTGTCCATAGTTATCCATTTTCCGAAAGCCTCTGACGCGATTATCGTGGCTTTCCATTGGTTTAATTGGACAGTTTAGCGTTGCAAAAAAGAGGTTTTGTAAGATAGCTTTGTAATAGATACTTTCTTGATTTACCTGCTTAAAGAGTCCTAAATCAGTATAGGGAGAGATATTCTTGAGAATATCCCTTTGTAAATCATCAAGATTAAAAAGCTCTGGAGGGATTAGTCCTTTTTCTTTAATAAACCACACAAAAAGCAATCGCGTCAGCAAACGAATCACATTTTTAGATTTGTGTTCTTGTTTCAAATCTTCAAGACTAACCTTCTTAGCCTGAGCTTTAAGCAAATTTGGTTCTGAGGGAAAAGTTACGCGCCCAACTGCCCAAAAATACCAGTTAGAAAGTTCTCTGTAAAAATTCTTATTCAGCAAACTAACATCAAGTACCTTCTGCCAATAAGCATATAAATTGGCAAAAGAATTAACTCGATCCTTACCTGTTGTTGGAATTGCTAACTCTGCTAAAATACGTTGATGCCCAGAATGCGGTTGTCGAATATCAATATCCCGTAACAGTGTCACCTTCCCCGGTTTCTCACCTTCTTGATTGTCCTTGTATTTCAATCTCTCGGTATTTGCAAACGCTAGATATTCGCTATTTGCATCAGTGTACTTAAACACCACCACCACAGGTGTATAGTAAAATTCCCGATTAAACGCCCGTGATATTTCTGCTAAATGCGATCGCTTTGGTAATTGTCCATGATCACGATTATTTAAAGTCACCCCAAAAATCAAAATTCCATCATAATCTGACTTAATCTGATCAATCGCTAAACTTTGATTACCTCTAAAAGCTGCATCATCTACTAACCCAACAAAATAAACATCATTAATTAACCTAAAAACCTCATTATCTTTATAAGTATTCTGTAATATTTTTTTTGCCGAAACCGGCTTATCATCTACATAATTAATCGGTATATTTAGATTTGACTTACCAAACAACTCCTTTAAAGCAGGTAAAAAATCTATTTCATTAAATCTTGTTAGTTGCATAATTTTATACCGTTAATAAAACCCAACTGATTAAGTCGAAATTATTAAGCTGATATTTACCATCAACTGTAACATTTTGCTTGATCCTATCTATAGAAGCCTTGTTACCTTTTTTTAAGCCTTGCAAAATTCCCAGCGTTTCATTACCCATTGTTTCTTTGATAGAACCATCTTCCATTTCCTCAGTTTGCACTGCTTGACTGCTTAACCAAGTTTTAAGCGCGTTCACCAACTCTGCAATTACCACTGCTTCACCACGATCAATTGCATCTGGTACAAAACGCTCATTATCTTTATACAAGGTTAGCAAATCTAAAACTTCTTTTTGATTTTTTAAAATTAATTTACCTGATTTATCAATGTAAATTAAATCAAACACCTGATATTGATGATCTAATTTCTTAGCTGGTTTGGCAGGATACCCCAACAAAGCAATGATACCATCACTCAAATCATCACTAACACCAGATTTCTGCTCTGCTACAAATCCCGTATAGACACCCTTGGGCATTTGGCGATATTTATCCTTGTCACGATTAAATTCTGCTAATAAATCCTGACGATATCGCTCCAAAGACAAACTATCAAAGCCTAACCCTTGATCGCTTACTTCAATATCATCCCAAGTGACTTGCATTTGCTGCATCATCAAATCATTCATCTTTTGATCAAACTCTTCATCATGAACCATCTTAGCAAAACTATCAGAAAATTGATGATCCACCTCTGCTCCCGCCAACTTCATCGTTGCCATTCGTTGCTCAATCCGTCCTTGCAAATTGAGATAGGAATTAATATTATCTGATGGCCAGAAGTTAATCCCAAAAATTTGTTGATTAGGACTACCCAAGCGATCAATCCGTCCCATGCGTTGAATAATTCGCACAGGATTCCAATGAATATCGTAATTAATCACCATATCAGCATCTTGCAAATTTTGTCCCTCACTGAGAGCATCCGTAGCAATCAAGATATCAAGAGGATTATTCAGCTTTTGATACGTCTGGGGGTGATTATCTTTAACCCATTCTTGCCATTGTGCAAAAGCTTCTAACCCTTGTTTCTCAGAGCTAAAAGACCATTCCTTTTCACAAAATAGCTTGGTATATGGTGCAAATCTTTCGAGAATTGCTTCCATAGACTGTTGGCGATCGCTATCATCTGAGCATGAGCCTGTCCCCGATGCAATCGCCATCTTGTCAAAACCTCTAGCTCGAAGCTGATTAAATAAATACATCGCTGTATCACGATAGACTGTAAAAATTACCACTTTTTGATTATGGTTATTTGCCCCTGATTTCCGCTTTTCGATAATTTCTGTAATCAGTCTCTCCAACTTGTCATCACAGGATTTAAACTGATTAGGCTTCTTAATTTCTTTATCAATTTTGATATGAAACTTTTGCAAATTGACAGAAAGCTTATCGAGAGCATCTAAATCTTTTTTTAGATCCTCCTTAAATTTATCCAAATTACCAGCTTGATCAATTTCTGCGATCCTAATCGGGCGTTTTTTACCTAAGGTATATTGTTCAACTGCTTCAGTAAAATCATCATCATTTTCATCATTTTCATCATTTTCTAAATCATAAACATCATTTTCTAATAATGCTGTTTTCACCTTGCTTGCTTGATATGCTTTAATCCTATCTAAAGCATTTTGATGATGGTTTTTGATTTTCTCAACTGTTGAGTAAAAGGAAAACCAAGAAGACTCCAATCGCTTCACCATCAAGATATAAATCATCTTAACTAGAAAGCGATCGCGTGATTTTTCATCGCGTAATATATCTTTCTTAGCGTCTTTTTGCTGATTTGATTCATCATCTAAATAAAAAGCTGGCTGATATCCTGATAACATCGGTGGAAAATGATCAAACAATTCCTCAAAGGTTTCAAAATTACCAAGCTGATGTGGTGTTATAAATAAATTTTTAGGCTTTATCTTAGTAGGAAATACTAAATTTGTCTGTTGACCTTCCACCATTTTTCTAGTTCTCGCAACTAATAGAGAATCTGTTAACCTAAAAAAATCATTGTCTGAGAGCTTTTTAATAAAATTGCCGATTTGAGGTTTTGTATCTCTGCGCCACTCGTTAAATATAGTCTGTGCTTGTTTAAAGGAATAATCAATATTTTTTACACCTAATTTGCTATCATAGTCATGTACATCACCTTGAACCATTAACTTAAATTGATTTCTGACATCATTTAAGGAATTATTAATGGGAGTTGCTGATATCAGTAAAACTTTGATATCTTGATTCTTTTTTAAAATTTGATCAACTAAAAATTTATAACGATTAGATTTGTCATTTCTGAGATTATGACTTTCATCAATGACAATTAATTTGGGTTTGTCATCACAAAAAAACTTATCAGCGCGATCATGATAGGAATTTAGGCGATCGCTGTTCATATCAGTATGAAAACGAATGAAAAATTTAAGCTTATCGGTTTCAAATTTTGATGCTTGATCTTCCTTATAGCGTCTCCAATTACTTTCTAATTTTTTAGGACAAAGTAATATAACTTCCCGTCCTTGCATTTGAAAAAACTTCATCACAGCCAAAGCACTCCAAGTTTTTCCTAAACCCACCGCATCTGCTAAAATAGCTCCATTATATTTCTGTAGCATCCGAATCAGACTCAGAACACCCTTTTTTTGAAAGTCATAAAGTGCAGTAAAAATAGCAGTATTTTCTAATCTACCAACTTGACGATTAAAGTCTGGATCATTCTCAATTTCCAAAACTTGATTACCAAACAACTCAAATAATATCTTATAGTAAATATCTCTGGGAGTATATTTAATAAATATTTTTTCAATTTCATGAATTAGATATTGCTTAAAATCTACTTTTTCAGTTGTTCCATCTTTCAATAAGAGAGTTTTTTCTTGATGAGCTTGAGGTTTTATCCAAAGTGAATAAAACCATTTTACCAATTCTTTATATTGATGATTATTCCCCGTCTCAGCAATATTCAATTCTAAATTATTTGTATGCTTTAGGCCAATTCCTGCCTCAGTTAAGTTTGAACTACCCGAAATAAAATACTTATTGCGATCATCGTCCTTCAATGGCTCAAATAAGTAACACTTAGCATGACAAAAATTTGGCTCTAAAGTTTTTACTTTAACCTTGTCCTGTCTTAAAAAAATAACGGCTTCCTGTGCCAAAAGACTAAGATTCAGAGCCGCTTCAATCGTAATATTCTCGTTTAGTAAATCTAACGGACGATTCTCGACTTGATCTAGGTTAACAATATCCCCAAGCACTAGTCGAAATTTAGCAATTTTATGATTAATTTGCTGAGAAAGATAAGCTAAAGCCCCAACAGTAAAATAACCTGTAACAATGTCTACAGTACCTTCCTCTGTATATTTTGTCATCCACTCATGAACTTTCCGATATTTTTCGTTGTCTAATATCATTTAGCGTTGCTTTGTAAAGGGGGTAAGTCTCGTAAGTGCGTTATTAGAAGTAAGTAATAAAGCAAAATTAATTATACTTTTATTTGATTTTATACCTTGATTAGATCCAACTTATCACTATCTGTGCCACCAGCGAACTGACAAGTCAGCGCTTGCGCTATCGCATTCACGCCATCTCCAGGATTTAGGTAGTTCCATCTCCCCCTTCTCAGGTATCATTGTCATCGGTTGGGATTGCCATAAAATCCGCTGACTAGATTTATTTAAGTGCATAAGGAATTGCCAAAATTTGATTAATAATCACACTGACCGTGTTCTCCTTTATCCTACATTGTTTTTGATTTACTGACAAGTAAGTTGGGGTGAAACAACCAAAATCTGTAAAGATAAGTAAATACGAAGAAAACATCTAGTAAAGTGATTGAGATATGGGCGCTCGTTTAAGAGTATTTTTAACTCAGAAGGTTAATCAACAGAAGACGAAACTCTGTTAAACCTGATCACTGTGGGTGTGCCACAAAAACTCAACTAGTCCAAAAACTCAACATAAGTAGATAAACGGAAAAAAACCGACATAAGTAACGAAAAGTAAAGTTCCCTGTTCCCAGTTAAGAGTTAAGAGTTCCCTTGTCATAACGACAATTTTTCACGCCAACCTACTTATATCTGTAAACATTCACCCAGCAAAACCCAACCATGACCCAAAAATACTACATTACCCTACTACCTGGCGACGGCATTGGTCCAGAAATTATGGCTGTCGCGGTGGACGTGCTAAAATGCGTCAGTCAAACCTTTGATATTAACTTTGAATTTTCCACGGCTTTAATTGGTGGCGCTGCTATTGACGAAACCGGTGAACCCCTCCCTGCTGTCACATTGGATAAGTGTCGGCATAGTGATTCCGTCTTACTCGCGGCTATCGGTGGTTACAAATGGGACTCTCTTAGTGCCAATTTACGCCCAGAAGCAGGTTTATTAGGGCTGCGGGCTGGTTTAGGGCTATTTGCTAATTTACGCCCTGCGAAAATTCTCCCCCAGTTAATTGACGCTTCTAGTCTCAAACGGGAAATTGTCGAAGGTGTAGATATCATGGTCGTGCGTGAACTCACTGGCGGCATTTATTTCGGTAAGCCTAAGGGCATATTTGCAACGGAAACCGGAGAAAAACGCGGTGTAAATACCATGGTTTACAGCGAGTCAGAAATTGAACGTATTGGGCGCGTAGCCTTTGAAACGGCACGAAAACGCGGCGGAAAACTCTGTTCTGTGGATAAAGCCAATGTATTAGAAGTATCTCAACTTTGGCGCGATCGCATGATACAACTTTCCGCAGAATATACTGATGTTGAATTATCTCACTTATATGTAGATAATGCGGCCATGCAATTAGTTCGCGCTCCCAAACAATTTGATACGATTGTCACAGGAAACCTATTTGGTGATATTCTCTCAGATGCAGCCGCTATGTTAACCGGTAGTATAGGAATGTTACCTTCTGCTAGTTTGGGTGCTGATGGTCCTGGTGTTTATGAACCAGTTCACGGTTCAGCCCCGGATATTGCAGGACTTGACAAAGCTAACCCCTTAGCACAGGTTTTAAGTACCGCCATGATGTTGCGTTATGCTTTAAACCAGCCAGAAGCAGCAGACTTAATTGAAAATAGTGTTTTAGAAGTTTTAGAACAAGGCTATCGCACAGGAGATATTATGTCACCAGGAATGCAGCTTGTCGGTTGTCGGGCTATGGGCGCAGCACTGATACAAATTCTTGAGTTAAAATCACGTTAAAGTATAAATCTGGAAGTTTTAACATCTATAATGTTAAAAATTTCAGATAAACTAAGTTTGTCAAACGGCAGCAAATCTATAACTTATATAAAAGCAAATTGTGTACGCTTTAAAACAAGAACAAGCAAACTTTCCACAAAAAAATCAACCGTCTTTGATTGACCCTAATATAATTAAAGCCGCTAGTCAAATTTACTATACCTACTGTGAAGTACACCCGGAAATAGTAGGAAAAGCTACAGGAGTCGCCATCAGTCGAGTCACTCATCGGGGGAAAGTTATTTTTACTCAGTACCCAGTGCTGTTACCACAGGAATGTTTTATCCCGTTGAATCAAATCGAATCCTATATATATTAATTACCTGGGCAAAATTAATTGTACATTTGGGAAAACAATAGAAATCTAATCTCTGTATCTCTTGTCTGTCCTCCTTGTCCTCCTTGTCCCCCTGTCCTCCTTGTCCTCCTTGTCCTCCTTGTCCCCCTGTCCTCCTTGTCCCCTGTCCCCTGTCCCCTGTCCCCTGTCCCCTGTCCCCTGTTCCCTGTCCCCTGTCCCCTATGATGGGAGCATGGTGAGGATGGCGTTATTTACTACTAGCGAGTTTTATTTCCTGCATTTTGGGTGTATTAATAGGAAGTGGAGCAATTATCCTCTCCCGTCAGCAAATGGGTCAAAAAATGCCCTTTGGACCATTTCTAGCTTTAAGTGCGGTAATTACTGTCTTTAGCAGTGACACTATTTTGTCTCACCAGAAAATTGCCGAAAGGCACGGAAGCCACTTGGCTTTAGACAGTGGAGAAAGTGCCAACAGCGAATTTATTCGCCGAGCATAAGATATAATATAATTAAACCGCAAGTAAGAACAACCATCTACACGAAGAAGTATTTTAATAAGGAGAAACCCCTGATTTATCTCGTTTCAGCATTTGACTGTAGCCTAGGTAAACAAGTAAAGGTAAAATATGGAGTGTAATACCGCCAAAATTTGATGGACTCGGAAAGCAAAAAAACGTAAAAGTAAGCGCAATTGCAATACCTGTCGTACTGGTAGTTGTTTTGAGCGTGTAGCGGAATAATTGACTATTCCTTTTAAGCAAGTCTTAAAGAATCTGTGTGTCTTTAGACCAGAGAGTGTCAATATATGAGATTATTGTTACCCGGATATTAACATCAAACTTTTAAATCTTTTTTATCTCATGCTGATGATTTTATCAATCCAAATCTTTATCCTTTCTGACTGTAGTTGTGATCACCCCATGAAGATATTAGATTTTGGTAATATCTAAGCAATCATCCAGGTCAAAGCAGTTACAAAAGTCATAATTCTAACCTTCTCAAATCCAAAATCTACAACTCTCAATCTCCACCTCCGGGTCGCTTAATGTCAATCACAATATATTGATCATTTTTGACCTCATACCTAATTAGATTCAGATAAAAATGGCAAATAACGAAGAATCACGCGGTTTAAAATCTCTATTGGATTGGTTCGCAAATCGCCGTAAATCGGGAAGTAGCAACTTAGAACGTCAAGAACGGGAAATTGCTGATGGTTTATGGCATAAATGCCCTAAGTGTGGTGTTTTAACATATACAAAAGATTTGAAAGCCAATCAAATGGTTTGCAGTGAATGTGGTTATCATCATCGGGTTGATAGTGATGAGCGTATTCGTCAATTAATTGATGTTAATACATGGAAACCATTAGATGAAGATTTATGCCCAACCGATCCCTTACAATTCCGCGATCGCAAACCCTATATTGATCGTTTAAAAGAAACCCAAGAAAAACTAGGACTGATAGATGCAGTTAAAACTGGGTTAGGGCAAATTAATACCCTTCCAATAGCATTAGGGGTCATGGACTTCCGATTTATGGGTGGAAGTATGGGTTCTGTCGTCGGGGAAAAACTCACCCGCATGATTGAACAAGCTACCCAAAGGCGTTATCCTGTAGTCATTATTTGCACATCTGGTGGTGCGAGAATGCAGGAAGGAATGCTATCTTTAATGCAAATGGCAAAAATATCCGCCGCCCTACAACGTCACCGAGATTCTAAACTATTATATATTCCCGTTTTAACCAACCCTACCACGGGAGGTGTTACCGCCAGTTTTGCCATGTTAGGTGATATTATCATCGCTGAACCGAAAGCAACAATTGGTTTTGCTGGAAGACGGGTAATTGAACAAACTTTGCGGGAAAAACTCCCTGAAGATTTTCAGACTGCGGAGGACTTACTTAAACATGGGTTTGTTGATGATATCGTCCCCCGTACACAGTTAAAGGCTACTTTAACACAACTGATTGCTCTCCATCAACCTCTCCCCACCACCTCACCAAACATGGTTTTATGGGAAGCAGTGAAATTGAGTTCCACCGCTGTTGATTAGGAGTCTGGTCATTTAATCTCAAAATAACGTAGTATACTGGGGTTAATCGGATTTAACCGCAAGATGAAATACCTAACCCCAGAACAAGTTTATAAACAATCGGGGGCTAGTAACTGAATCAAAATGTATATCTAAATCTACTCATATCTCATCAATGAGTATGCTATACTTGTATACTTGAGATATGACTAAATTAACTATATCAGAGGCAGCAAAATTAAAAGGTGTGAGTATTTCCACTCTCAGAAGATGGGAACTAGATGGTAAAATAATACCAGAAAGAACCCCAAATGGACATAACAGTATTTTCTGCTAGACTTTATGGGTCGAGAAGTCATAAAAACCAGAAAATTATAGAGGAGTTAAAAGATATTGCTACTAGGCTTTAAAACTGAGTTAAAGTTCAACCAAAATCAACGGGTAAACATAGTAAAACACTGTGGAGTAGCCCGTCATGCTTGGAATTGGGGATTATCATTAACTAAACAAATATTACACCATAACCAAAATAATCCTCAAGAAAAAATCAAATTTCCTACAGCAATAGATTTACATAAATGGTTAGTAGCTTTAGTTAAACCTGAAAATCAATGGTATTATGAATGTTCTAAATCAGCCCCACAGGAAGCATTAAGGAATTTAAGAAAATCTTGGGATAGATGTTTTCAAAAAATCTCAGGAGTCCCCAGATTTAAAAAGAAAGGAAAACATGACAGTTTTACCTTAGAAGGAACAGTAAAAATCTTGGGTAATAATAAAATTCAAGTTCCCAAACTAGGAATATTAAAGACTTATGAAAGATTACCACAAGTTATACCTAAGTCTGTCACCATCAGTCGTCAAGCTGATAGATGGTTTATTAGTTTCAAAATAGAAGTAAAACCACAAGCATCTAATTTAACCAATATTGTCGGTGTAGATTTGGGAGTAAAAAACCTAGCGACATTATCTACAGGTGAAGTAATTACAGGTGCTAAATCTTATAAAAAGTATGAAGATAAATTCAGGAGATTACAATGGTTAAACAGACATAAAGTCATTGGTTCAAACAATTGGAAAAAAGCCCAACTGAAAATAGCTAAGTTACATGGAAAGATAGCGAATATCAGAAAAGATACATTACATAAGTTAACTACGCTAGTAGCCAAAAACCACGGTGTGATAGTGATAGAGGATTTAAATGTGTCAGGAATGTTAGCTAACCATAAACTAGCCAAGGCAATTTCTGATATGGGGTTTTATGAATTTAGGAGACAATTAGAGTACAAATGTCAACTGTACGGCTCAAAATTAGTCATAGTTGATAGATGGTTTCCTAGTTCTAAAACCTGTGCTGATTGTGGAGTCAAAAAAGAAACTCTGTCATTGAGTGAAAGAGTGTTTGAGTGTCATAGCTGTGGATGGAAATGCGACAGGGATTTAAACGCAGCTATTAATCTCTCAAAAGCTGTCAGCTAGACAGTCTTAGCCTGTGAACTGAGTAGTGCCGACACTTTTAGAGTGAAGCAGGAAGTAAACGACACTCAAGGATCAGCCTATCAGTAGATAGGTAGATTTGAGTAGGTTTTATATAGCGGTGTACGCAAAACGTTCCCAAAGGGTAAATCGTGGGGAATCTCAAATCTAAAATTGCGTGACTATGGTGAAAATAATTGTTTATACTTATACTGATCCACTATTAGATGTTCTTCCCACTCACAGTGACTGGGGTTGGGAGGTAGATAGAATTTATCAGGATTTGGGAAAGCGTACCCAACTACAACAATTATTAACTGACTTATTAACTGACTGTCAAACTCAAACAGAAACCGTCCATTATCTACTAGTTCGGCGCTTAGAAGAATTAGGTGATACTTTAACAGAAGTAAGCGATCGCCTCAAGCAAGTGGAAACAATGGGAGTCGTAGTAATTGCGACACAACAACCATACACATCCAATTCTAGTCAAATCCGGTCTGAACTACTAGAATTATTACAAGAAATTCAAAATCAACACCGTAGTCGCCGCATTCGTCAAGGACACGCTCGTAATCGTCTTGAAGCTTCACCACCACCCGGAAAATCACCCTATGGCTACCGCAGAGGACAGGGTAAATATGGTAAATATATTATTGATCGAACTACTTCACCTGTGGTCAAAGATTTTTTTGAACACTTTTTACTCTATGGTTCTTTACGCGATTCTGTTCGGTTTTTAAGTAAAAAATACGGCAAAAATATATCCGTAACTACGGGGAGACGGTGGTTAACTAATCCAGTTTATCGAGGTGATACCGCCTATCAAAATAGTGAAATTATCTCTAATACCCACGCAGCTATCATTTCCAGAGCCGAAGCCGCGCAAGTTGATAGACTATTGCGACGCAACAGCCTTTTACCACCACGCACTGCTAGTGCGCCCCGTTCTTTAGCTGGTTTAGTTATTTGTGATCAATGTCAGTCACAGATGATTGTGACTCGTGTTACCCAAAATCATCAGGATAAAGAGTATTTATATTTACGCGCAATCAACTGTCCTCAACAACCAAAATGTCGTGCTATTCCTTACCAAGTAGTTTTAGAAAAAACCATTGATAGTGTTTGTCGAGATTTACCTTTAGCTGTAGCAGGAATGAATTTTCCCCAATTAGATGCTATTAAAAATAGTTTAGGGGATAGTATATCTCATCAACAAGAAATTCTTGAGAAATTACCCACTTTTATAGAAACTGGAATTTTAGATCCAGAAACCGCAAAATTAAGAGCTTACAAACTCCGCACAGAAATTTCTCAACTTCAAGCTCAGTTAGCCATTCTTCCTCCTGTTAATTTGCGTTCTGTGGCTCAAGCTGTTTCCATTCCCCAATTTTGGTTGGATTTATCAGAAGTAGAACGACGATTTTACTTCCGCGAATTTATCCAACAAATTCAAATTATTCGCCAAAATCAAGAATGGGATTTACAGATAATTTTTATTTTCTAAATTACTAAATACCCGACTTATTTAAGAAGTCAGGTATCTACGTTATTCAGATTATTCATCTTGATTTTTAGATGATTGTTTGCCTTTTTTACCCGCGTTGCGCACATTCATAACTTTACTCAATAAATCAAACCAAAAGGGCGCACCCATAGCAATAGCAATACCGCTAATAAACCAACCACCAATCATAATCAAAACTCTGAAAATAGGTGAATTACTAACTTTGAACTTTTTCCAGTCAATTTCCGTTACAGAAACATTTGATTGACCATTTTTTACTCTTACACAAAAAATTGCATTTTCCGCAGAAACATCATCTCCACAAATTTGCTGTGTTAAGTTAGGGATTGTCCAGCCAATTGGTAACTCAACATCCTTTAAAAGCTCATTAGGATCTGGTTGATTCATACCTAAATCATTAGATGATTTTACTTCTACAGCCTTTTTAATAATTATTTCCCGCAATAAGGAATCCTTAGATAGACGGTTAATAACATGAAAAGTATCTGTATTAGTAGCAATAGCTAAAGTTATACCAATTAAAATGGCAACTCCTTTTGCATTTCGTTTATAAACACCACCGGCTCTTTCCATAGAACTATCAAAACTATTTTCAATTTCTTTCCGCAAGAGAGTAATTCCTTCTTCCGTGCTTTTAGCTCTCATTTGCACCCGTTTGGCCATAGTTTCAATACCATTGACTACAGAATCTGGTAAAATATCAATTAGTTCTTTAACTTTTTTATAAGTTTCACTATCTTTGTCTTGGAGGTTGGCTATAACTTCATCATGAATATCACTACCTTTTTTAATAGATTTGACAATTTCATTGATATTAGGTTTTAGCCCTCCCAGAACTATGGCTTTTTCTGGATCTTCAAAAATATCTTTTCTCAGGAATTTTAGTTCCCGTAAAGGTTTATCGAGAATATCTTCATGATTTTCCATATTGGACTCGAAACAATATATATATTTGTCCAGGCTATCTCTCATCAGATTTATACTCATGTATATATCATATTTTTCGTTTTGAAATTCATTAACAATGCGATTATACTCAAATTCCAACTGCTTATAATCTTTAGCAATACTTTTAGCAAAATCACTCGATAATTCTTGATTATTAATGCTACTTTCCAAGGTAATTAAAACTTGTATAATCTCATCTAAATTTTCTTTCTTGAATTTCTCTAGCCTGATTTGGGTTATCTTTTTTACCAGAGTTGGCAATTGTAGGGTATCCATAAAAGTATTGGCAAAATTGTCTCCACCAATATAGGAAGGCGCACTACGTTTTTGATCACCAAAAACAGTTTCTTTCTTAAATCTAGAGTTAGACTTTCTCAAGAGACTAAAGAATGAAGCAAATACCCAAGTCGCCCGGCGCGGTAAAGTTGCTAATAAACCTTTGGCTTCTTGATTAATGCTTTGAATTAAAGGATTGCCATAAATTCTATTAACTAGTTGAATTACTTCCGGCTTTTCTGAATTTTGAGCATCACCAGCTAAGAAAATTTCCACGGATCTTCTCAAGTGTTCAGCACGCCATTGCAGCAATGTTGTTATTAGTTCTTGAATTTCTGAAGCCAGTAGACTTAAAATTAAGTAAATAAAAATTAGGCCTAGTGCCACATCTAAAATGAAAGGTAGGTTCATTGACATTCTCCTTAGGGATAATTGACTAACTTCTGATAGTAGTATTTATATCATTTAATAGGGAAAATGCTTGTAAACTTTTTTAAAAAATTAATAAGAAAATCTTCGCCAAAAAATTATCTCTGTTCCTGAGAAACTGAGTTAATTTGGGATATAGCCATTGTTTAAAATATAGGTTCTGGATGGTAAAACTGGAGATTGCCTCTGATCTCTATGTAATGAACCCCAGCAGTCATAATATTACCAATAAAATATGCAAGAAGGAAGTTTTGTTTGGACTCATCTGGAAAAACAACACCGTGTGGTTGAAAAGAAGATTGATTGGCTCTGGTTGCTAGTATTGCTATTGGCAGCAGTAATATTGTTTACCATTAATCTGGGGGGGTTGCCTTTACAAAATGGCGATGAGACAATTGTGGCACAGGTAGCACGGGAAATTTGGCAAGCCCCAGCAGATTCAATGCGCTGGCTTTACCCCACTTTAGATGGTGAACCCTATCATCATACATCGCCCCTTATACACTGGCTAATTGCTGGAGCTTATTCCCTGGGTGGTGTTAACCATTGGACAACCAGGCTACCCGGTGCGATTTTGACGGCAATTTCTGTACCTTTGTTATATTGTATTGGTAGAGAAATATTTCGCCAACGTTGGGTAGCTATTTATAGTTCTTTAATTTATCTGACAATGCTGCCTGTTGTCTGTTATGGCAGGTTGGCCATATTAAATGGCCCAGTTGTCAGTTTTTTGATATTGATGATGTGGTTTGTCTTGCGATCGCGTCGAGATTTACGCTACTGTTTAGGTATAGGCATTAGTTTTGGCTTAATTTGTCTAATTCAAGGCATAACGGGCATTTATTTGGGTGCAATTGTCTTAGTATTTCTCTATTGGGATACACCCAGACTGCTAACTTGTTATTATTTCTGGATGGGTATTTTTATTGGTTGTCTACCCGTACTTTGTTGGTATGGGTTTGAGCTATTCCACTATGGTTATCCGTTGAGACTTGATATCAATATGTTTTCGTCCGATATCAAAACTATTACTAATGGTACTAATGGTACTAATGGTACTAATGGTACTAATGGCAATTCAGAACCACCTTGGTATTATCTCCTCGAAATCTGTAAGTGGACATGGCCTTGGTTGATATTTCTACCCCAAATTATCCGTATCACCTGGGAGAATAATAACTTAAGTTGGGCAAAACTGATTATTGTCTGGTTTGGCGTTTATTTATTCATTATTTCCCTCATTAGCGTCAAACTTCCCTGGTACATACTCCCCATTTATCCTAGTTTGGCTTTAGCCCTAGGGTTTGGGTTAACAGAAATGTCTAATGTACCTTTATTCTCAAGCTATCCCCGTGCTTGGGTAACGAGTTTAGCAATATTGGCGGTGGTTGCTTCTGCCGGTAGTATTTATTTTAGCTGGAGAACTGTAGACAAAGTTGAGTTGCAGATCATTTTTGCGGCTGTAGCTTTAACTATGACTTTAGCTGCAATTTTGCTAGAACGAGGCGATAAGCAATTTCTAAAAATTCTCATTTGGGGAACTTATATATCTCTATTTCTATTCATGAGATCTAATTATTGGATGTGGTAATTACACAATATTGCAAGTAAATGAGGCATAATGAGGTGAGTATCCTACTGATATATCTGTACATTCAGATGGCCAGGCCAGGCTGGCTATCATATGAATCTAGCAGTTAAACAATTTTAGATTTTAGATTTTGGATTTTAGATTTATTCTTGTGTTTACATTTGAAGGCTTAAAAGCTTTGCAAATCTTGAGTTTTCAATCCAAAATTTAAAATCCAAAATTCAGTTCATGCTTCTACAAAAATCTATTTTTCAACCTTGTTGATGCTTTCGATTCGGGTAATTTCTTGGCTATCTTGACTCGTATTGTTTTGGGTTATAGTCATAATAGCCAAAAAAACCACACTTCCCAGCACCAAAGACAAAAGAGGACGTTTAATAGAGATAAAATCTCTGATCATCCTGGCTAAAGGTCGGCTTTGACGACGGAGATCCGAAGAGATCATCATCTGTCTCCAAATAAACGGATCACGTACATAATGTCCACTTTGGCAAACAACTAACTTTTCTTGACAATAAGGACAGGTAAACAAACCAATGTAAGACCTAATTGGCGTTGTTCTGTTATTTCTTCGACAAATTGGGCAAGTAACATAATGATTATCAAAAGTATTTGTACTCATCTACCTCGTCCGCCTAATCCCTTGATTTTCTATATAACAATAGCAGTATTGAATTTTACTTAAAATTTACTACCTCTACCATAATTACTTGTAATTATTTGAAGAATAGCATCAGATTGAGAATGGAAGTCCAGGTGACATACTCCTTTCAATCTTAACTCAAGTTGTCAGCACCACCAGGCGTAATTCTTTTTTCCCACATATTTTGTAATTTTAGTTAATCAATTATTGATCGGCTAGTTGCCCCCATAATGAACCACAATAAGAGATAACAAATAAAAAATAGATTTATTTTTTCTGAAATTTACCCCCGTTGTTAATGACTATGACTCTCTTGCCTCCTGCTTCCCAGAGGAAGGTCAGGGAATCCCCTGCTTTTCCCACACCTTCCATTCAGTTTACCCAGTTAATTAATCGTTTTCAACCCTCCCAAGAAACAGTAGTGCTGTTTTTAGCCGTATTAATTGGCGGTGGTACGGGTATGGGTATAGTCACCTTTCACTATTTAATCCAGCTAATTAACTACTTGATGCTGGAAAATTTTCTGGGACAGATTGGGGGCTGGGGTGCTTGGACTTTAGCCGCTGTCCCTACTCTAGGTGGGATCATTGTTGGTTTGATGCGTTGGCGCACTCAGGATTTTGGACCGGGACTCTCATCTCTGATCGCTGTTTCTCAAGGCAAGGAAGCCAAGAAACCACTACGACCAGTGACAAAAATGATCGCTGCGGCTGTTTCTCTCGGTAGTGGTGCGTCCTTAGGTCCCGAAGGTCCAAGTGTAGAAATTGGTACGAATTTCGGGGTTTTATTGTCTGATATATTACAAGTCTCTCAGGAACGCCAGCGGTTACTTTTGGGCGCTGGGGCGGCGGCTGGTTTAGCCGCTGGTTTTAATGCCCCCATTGCAGGAGTATTTTTTGCCTTAGAAGTAGTCATGGGAACTACGTATTTTGCTACCTCGGCTGTAAGTGTGGTCTTACTTGCCGCCGTGGTGGCCGCTTTAATTGGTCAAATTGGCTTGGGTTCACAACCGGCTTTTGCTTTACCTGCTTATCAAGTTCGTAGTTACTTAGAATTACCTCTTTATCTTGGTTTGGGTTTGGGTGCGAGTTTAATTTCTCTGGCTTATACTGAATCAATTCGTTTAGCTAAAGCCGGCTTTGCTGGGAATTTACCAGGGTTAAAGCTATTAGGGAAAATTCCTCAGTCAATTCAGCCTATCATTGGTGGTGTAATTATTGGTGCAGTAGGTTGGCGCTACCCGCAAATTTTGGGTATTGGCTATGGAACTGTACAAGCAATGCTACAGGATGAGGATTTTTCCCTGAATCTATTACTAATATTACTAGGATTAAAACTCCTGATGACGGCAGTAAGTTCCGGTAGTGGTTTTGTCGGTGGACTATTTGCACCAGCTATGTTTTTAGGTGCGTCCTTTGGGTCTACTTATGCTAAATTTCTGGTTTTGATAGCACCAGAACTGGGGAAATATATGGCTGCTCCTCCAGCTTATGCCATGGTGGGTATGGCAGCGGTTTTAGCAGGTAGCGTCAGAGCGCCATTAACGGCAATTATCATGTTATTTGAATTAACCCGCGATTACCGCATTGTACTACCTTTGATGGCGGCTGTGGGTCTAAGTGTTTGGTTGGTAGAAGGAATTAAACCAACAATAGATGCCAATTCTAATCTGCAACAGATTGGTTTGCCAGAGTTGAAAGATGAAAAGGTGGAAATGTGGCAGCAAATGTTAGTCGCAGATGCCATGCACACTCGTCCCCAAAAATTATCAGCTACCCTGGGAGTGATAGAGGCAGCGGTGGCAATGACCCAAGAACGTACACGCAGCGCTTTAATAATTGATGATGGAGGAAGATTGGTGGGAATTCTTTCCCTGGAAGATATTAAGCGAACTCTTTCTCTATGGCAAAATATCGCCAATTTGCCTCCGGAAATTCACGGAACTTTATCTACCCAAAAACTGATAGATATTTGTACTACTGATATTCTTTATGCTTGGGTTGATGAACCTTTATCTGAAGCTTTAAACCGCATGGCATTACGTGGTTTACATCAGTTACCAGTGGTAGCTAGGGAAAATCCCGATTTTATCCTGGGTTTACTAGAATTTAGGGAACTGGAATTGACTTGTAATATAACAGCAATTACTAAAGCACTCAATAGCTATTTACCAGTTCTACCTGTTAGCGATATAGAGGTATAGAGGGACATTGAAGATCAGTGTGCAGCCGTCAGGGGTAAAACTTAACCACTGACAACTGACAACTCAGAACTGAACTTGAACTAAACTGTAGCTTCTACTTCTGCATCTTCTAAAGATTCTGAATCTACTTGCCGGAGTCGAATATGTTTTTTGCCTAAGGTGATGATAAACTCATCTCCAGGTTTAAGATTCATCTGTTTTGTGTAGGCTGAACCGATGAGCAAGTTGCCATTTGATTGCACACTAATTCTATAGCTGGCACTGCGACCACCACGCCCATTAACACCAGGGGAACTATCTAATTGAATACCCTCTGCATCAATTAGGGCATTCAAGAATTTCATCATATTGACACGCTCTACACCATTTTTTGTAACAGTATAGTAGCCACACTCTTTAGCTTTCTCGTCTTTGCTGAGGGTTTCTAGCTCTCTGACTTTTGTGATCAGTTCTTCGCCAACTAGGGGTTCAATTTTTTTCTGTTTAGGCATTAACTTGGGTCGAAAACGAATTTTTGAAGTTGTTAAGTGAATTTTATTTTAGCTGACATTGAACTAATAGGAAAGGATTCCTTTAATTTTTCAATCACTCTAGCCAAGTATATTACACTCATGGACAAAATTGTTGTACTATCATCAATATTTTCCAGAAATTCTATAAGATCGGGACTTACACACAGGTCAATGAATAATGAACCACGAAGGAGCGAAGAACACGAATAAAAAAGGCTTTGAGGGATATTTTGCCTCAGTCCTAAAAATATATTGTTAACTGGATGGTTGTTTCCCGGGATTTTCCTTTCCCCTTTTCTGCTTTTTCATCAATCATTTTCAAAATTAAATAGGAATACTATAGATGAAACTAACGACTAGAGGACACTACAGTGTGAAGGCTCTGCTAGATTTGAGTTTACAGCCAAAATATGGTCCTGAATCAGTTAAAGCGATCGCTAAACGTCAAGATATTCCCGCTCCCTATCTGGAAAAGCTGCTCATAGAAATGCGTCGCGCTGGTTTAGTAACATCAATTCGTGGTAGCGTTGGTGGGTACAAGTTGGCCAGAAAACCTGCACAAATATCTATTGGACAAATCTTGGAGGCTGTTGGTGAAAATATCACTAATTTACCTCTCAATCATCCTATACCTTCTCAAACAGCCGATTGGGTAACATCCTCTCTCTGGAACAGGCTCAACCAAAAGCTCAAAGAAGCTTTGTACAATATTACCCTGGCTGATCTTTATTATGATGCTCGCAGTTGGCAAGCTTCTCTTGGTGAAGAGGCCAATTTTGTGGTTTAGTCGTTAGTTTTAACAGGGGTCGGGATCAGGAAACAAGGAATAATAAATGATATCTGCTTTCGTTTTGATTTTGGCTGCATTGTTAGATTACTTAATAGGTGATCCTTGGGGTTGGCCGCATCCAGTCCGGGTCATGGGCTGGGTAATTTACCGTTTGAGTAATTTCTCTCTCAAATATTGTCAAAATCCTTTTTCTCAGCGTCTCGCGGGCATTATATTGGGTATTACTGTCATTATTGCCAGTGGGTTGCTAGGGTGGATAATAGTTAAAATCGCCCAGGGGGTACATCCATTTTTAGGAATTACTGTGGAAAGCATTCTTCTAGCTAGTTGTTTCGCTCTCAAAAGTTTAGGAAATGCAGCTATGGAAGTTCTACAACCTTTAAGTAATGGAGAATTAGCTCAAGCACGACAAATTTTAAGCAATTATGTGGGGAGAGATACAGCTAATCTTTCCGCAGCGGAAATTCTCCGAGCAGTTTTGGAAACTGTTACAGAAAATGCTACGGATGGGGTAATGGCTCCTCTTTTTTATACTATTATTGGTACATTTATCCCTGTTATCGGTCCTGTTCCTTTGGCTTTAGCATATAAAGCTAGTAGCACTTTAGATTCAATGATCGGTTATAAGGAAGCACCTTATACTTACATTGGTTGGTTTAGTGCGCGGTGGGAAGACGGTTTTACTTGGTTGCCCTGTCGCCTAACAGTGATAACTTTATCATTATTATCCACCAAACCTGTAAATGTTTGGCGAATTTGCCGCCGCGACGCAATTAAAGACCCTAGTCCTAATTCTGGTTGGAGTGAATGCGCTTATGCTGCGGTTTTAGGTGTACAAATGGGAGGTGTAAATTGGTATGGTGGGGTGGCTAAACATAAACCACTTTTAGGAGATCCTATTTATCCCATTACACCAGATTCTATTGATAAAGCTTTAAAATTAACCCGATATGCGTTTTTATTGTGGTTAGGATTAGCAATATTAGCAATATTTTTAATACCTTAGTTATCTGCTTCCCAGTATCTCGTGCTTATGGAGAGTATGGAAACGAGATAATGAAAAATTACCAATTACCAATTACCAACCACCAATTACCAATCCTATGTCTACTAAAATAGTTGAAATCCTTTCATCAGAGGAACTGCGTCGGACATTAACTCGTATGGCTTCTCAGATTGTGGAAAGAACGCGAGATTTATCTCAGTTGTTACTTCTGGGTATTCACACTAGAGGAGTTCCTTTAGCTTATTCATTAGCACGACAAATAGAAATTCTGGAAAATATTAGTGTTGCTGTAGGTGCTTTAGATATTACATTTTATCGTGATGATCTTGATCAAATTGGCTTGAGAACTCCAGAAAAAACCGATATTCCTTTTGATTTGACTGCTAAAACCGTGGTACTTGTAGATGATGTCATTTTTAAAGGGAGAACTATTCGTGCTGCTTTAAATGCAGTCAATGAATATGGTAGACCAGAAGTGATTCGTTTAGCTGTATTAGTAGATAGAGGTCATCGAGAGTTACCAATTCATCCAGATTTCGTTGGTAAAAAATTACCGACAGCAAAAGAAGAAATTGTTAAAGTTTATTTACAAGATATTGATGGACGAGATGCTGTAGAGTTAATTAGTAATTGAAACTGTTATTAAGATGATTCGATCACCAAAATTTAAACAACTGGTTTGTTGGGCATTATTAGGTTTATTTACTAGTTTTATTGTTAGTTGCGGTTCTAGCAATTCCAATAATAACCCGAAACTTCCTGTTAAAGGAATTGCCACTATTGAGTTCTGGACAATGCAGCTTCAACCTCAATTTACCAACTATTTTCAGGGTCTAATTACGACATTTGAATCACAGAACCCAAGTATCAAAGTTAAATGGGTAGATGTACCTTGGTCCGCTATGGAGAACAAGGTTTTAACCGCAGTATCCGCAAAAACACCTCCAGATGTTGTTAACCTTAACCCAGACTTTGCTTCCCAATTAGCGGGAAAAAATGCTTGGTTAGATTTAGACAATAAAGTTTCTAATCAAGTTCGTTCCTCCTATTTACCAAATATTTGGCAAGCAAGTACCCTTAATGGCAAGAGTTTTGGCATTCCTTGGTATCTTACCACGCGACTAACTATTTATAACACCGATTTATTAAAACAGGCTGGTATCACTAAACCACCTGCCACTTATGCTGAGTTGGGACAAATGGCACAACAAATCAAAGACAAAACTGGTAAGTACGCTTTTTTTGCTACTTTTGTCCCTCAAGACTCCGGTGAGGTTCTGGAATCACTGGTACAAATGGGTGTCACTCTAGTTAATAATGACGGTAAAGCCGGTTTTAATACACCTCAAGGAAAAGCTGCTTTTCAATATTGGGTAGATTTGTATAAAAAAGGTTTGTTACCAAAGGAATCTTTAACCCAAGGGCATCGTCATGCTATAGATTTATACCAATCTGGAGAAACTGCTTTTTTAGCTTCCGGTCCTGAGTTTCTCAAAACCATTGCTAATAATGCCCCCAAGGTTGCCTTAGCCTCCGCTATTGCCCCGCAAATTACGGGTAATACAGGTAAGAAAAATGTTGCTGTGATGAATATTGTCATTCCTCGTGATAGTAAATACCCTGATGAGGCTGTTAAATTTGCCTTATTTGTGACTAATGACGAAAATCAATTAGCTTTTGCCAAAGCCGCTAATGTCCTACCTTCTACAATTAAGGCATTGTCTAATACTTACTTTAAGGAAGTTCCTGCTAATGCTACTACCGCAGAAAATGGACGGGTAATTAGTGCGTCACAGTTACAACAAGCTCAGGTATTAACCCCTAAACTCAAAGATTTTAAACTTTTGCAAAAATCAATTTACGAAAATTTACAAGCAGCAATGTTAGGACAAAAAACAGTTGATAAAGCTGTAGAAGATGCTGCTCAACTGTGGGATAATCGCTAATGGGTAATGGGTAATGGGTAATAAAAGTGTTTCCTGACACCTGACTAGTGACCCCTGACTACTGACAAAAAATAACCAATTAAATACAGAGAACCACATAATACAACTTGATTATCTGTAGAGGGATAGGCAGCGTCTAAGGCTGAAAATACATCTGTATAAGTGTTACAAAAATTCAAGTCTGGACAGATTGACGCTGCTAAATTAGCTAATTCTCCTAAATTCGCTGAATTGCTATCGGGTACTGGCACTAAATACAATTTATCTCCTGGTTTGAGAAGTTCCTGGAAAATCTCACCATGATCTTTAGTGGCCAGCATTCCCATTACCCAAGTGATGTTTTCGCTGTTGAGTGTATCTACATAATGACGTAAAACATTAGCTGAGGCTGGGTTGTGTGCGCCGTCAATGAGGATTTGTTGACTTCTCCAAGTAATCCATTGCATTCTTCCTGGCCACTTGGTTTTAGCCATTCCTTGAATAATAGCTTCCTCAGAAATTTGCCAATTCTGTTTTTGCAGGATTTCTAAAGCAGCTATTGCTAAGGCTGAATTATGTAATTGAATTTGTCCCTGTAATGCTAAGGGGTATTTTATTGTTTCTGGACTTGCTATTTTTTGATATTCTACCCAGTTTTGATTGATTTTCCGAGATGGTTTAGGGGTAAAAATCGGGCATTTTAGTTCTAATATACGCGATCGCACGACTTTTTGAGCATCTTCTGGCAATAAACCCACCACCACCGGACATCCGGGTTTGATAATTCCCGCTTTTTCTCTGGCAATATGGGTTATAGTCGGTCCTAGTTGTTGCCAATGTTCTCGACTTATGGAACTAATTATTGTCACTAAAGGATGATCACAGACATTAGTGGCATCTAAACGTCCTCCTAGTCCCACTTCAATTACCGCAATATCAACTTGTTGCTGGGCAAAATATAACCAAGCTGCTGCGGTAATTACTTCAAATTGGGTAGGAGATTCTTCATCTGGATTAATTGCTGCTTGAACTTGAAGTATTGATTCACACAATTCATTACTATTAATTGCTTGTTCATTAACACAGATACGTTCTGTCCAATCAACCAAATGGGGGGAGGTGTAGCGTCCGGTCTTATAACCAGCTTCAGTAAGTACCGCAGACAGATAAGCACAAACAGAACCTTTGCCATTAGTACCAGCGACATGAATAATTGGCACTCGGTGATGGGGATTTCCCAAAGTTGCCAATAAATTGACAATTCGAGATAATCCCAAATTGACACCAAAATGCTGAAAGGGTTGGAGTAGGGAATCTATGCTCATGGGAATTGTGTAATTGGTAATTTGGGTAATTTGGTAATTGGTGAAACTTTTGCCTGTTCCCTGTTAAGAGTTCCCAGTTAAGAGTTAAGAGTTCCCAGTTAAGAGTTAAGAGTTCCCTATTCCCTATTCCCCAAATTACGCTTCTTTGCTCAAAAAGTTTTGTATTTGTCTAATAGCAGCAGCGCCTATATTGAAAGCAGCCCAACTAGCAGCGATCGCTAAAGGTGCTAAAACAATTACTACACGAGTATCAATGTCCATATTTAGAAACCCTCTGTAAATTAAAAATTTTAAGTTTTTGACATACCCCCTCGTCCTTTCATGAGCGAGGATTCCTTGACACTTCACTGACTGGTGCTACCGAAAAGTAGTGTGATCCGGTCTTGAGTGTCCGTTTATAGTCTCCCAATGCCCTGTGGCGACTATACCTAGTTTACTATAAAGCCGTCCTAGAAAGATGGGGCTTGTATCCGATTTTTTTCGGTCAACAGTTCTCAGTTTTTATTGTGATCTCAAGTGGGGAATTTTTTCAATGTTCTATGTAAAGTTTCATTAAAAGTTAGTGGTCAGTTGTAAAACGTGAATCACCCATTACCCATTACCCATTACCAATTACCTATTCCCTAGTCAGTTGTCATTAGCAGCATGAAGGAGGGCTAATTGATAGTATTTTTCGGCGTGTGCAATGAGTTCGGTGATTTCGGTGTCTGTGAGTTGACGAACTACCTTACCGGGGAGGCCGAGGACTAGAGAACCGGGGGGGACATTTTTGGTAACTACTGCACCAGCGCCGATAATACTACCTGCACCGACTCTCACGCCGTTTAAGACGATAGCACCAATACCAATTAAACTACCACGTTCAATGTGAGCAGAATGGACCACAGCCCGATGGCCAACAGTGACATAATCTTCTAAAATTGTTGGTACACCTGGATCACCATGGAGAATTGCACCATCTTGAATATTTGTATATTTGCCAATTTCAATCCGTTCTACATCACCTCTAACCACAGATCCATACCAAACACTGGCTCTGGCTGCTATGCTTACAGAACCAATGATTATAGCGTTGGCTGCCACAAAGGCGGCTTGAGAAAATTCAGGAGATTTTGAGTCAGAAGAGATAGACACGATAGAATATGGATATTGTACCCAGGAACACTGGAGAAACTCCAACCTTTAGGGCTGGTTGTCAAACCAGAATATCACGGCTTTGGCCTTCTATGGTCAGACGGTTGTGAAACTTGTTCTCAGGCACTATCCTCACTTTTATGCAGGAGTAAGCAAGTTATCTAAAGTAGTGGAGCAGGAGTGTAAAGTTAAACCTACTGGTGCTGGCAGAAAAACAATACTATGTTTATACGCACTTCATGATAAATCCAGGCTTTCAGTACCCGATATTTGGCCCTGAAATACAGTGTCCCCACTGTCGCCAAAATATTTCAGCGTTGACATTGACGGATACTTATTTGTGTCCCCGTCATGGCGCATTTGAAGCTGAACCCAAAACTGGGGAATTGGTTCATTTACAGTCCGGTCGTCACTGGCGCAGATGGGATGGCGAATGGTATCGTCAACATACTCATCCTGATGGGATTCGTTTTGAAATTCACGAAGCTTTAGATAAGCTTTATACTCAAGGTTATCGGGCTACGAGAATAATTGTTGCTAACCGTTATCAGGAGTTAATGAGTGGCTATTTAGAACGTAGTACACCTTGGCGTTCTGGACAAGGGGAAACTACTACAGGAGCGCGGTTATATGGCTTACCTGTAGATTTTAGCCCTGATTCTGCCGCAGAACCTTGTTGGGAAGTGATTAATTTTGATTTGGATAAAGAACCTGGTGTACCAGTCCGTTACCCATATTTCCGCTTGTTTGAATAGGTAATGGGTAATGGGTAATAGTTAATGGGTAATGGGTAATAGGTAATGGGTAATGGGTGATTGTAAATATCTTCTTGTATTCCTACCTGTTCTCTTTTTTGGGTTTTAGGTTGTAGATTAATCCAAAATCTAAAATCCAAAATCTGAAATTCTATGCACCATACTTCGATTAGAACGGCAAATATCCATCTAGCGATCGCTTTTTATGAAACACTAGGGTTTACGGTGGGCGATCGCTTCACCACCGGTTATACTCTAGCTTGCTGGATGGAAGGTTTGGGAGGGAGAATTGAACTCATCCAAATTCCCCAACCCAAACCAGCCCCAGATGCTTTTGAGGATGAACATTATGTGGGTTACTATCATCTGGCTTTTGATTTAACACACATTACACCAGATTTACCCACTTGGTTAGAAAGTTTAAAAACACGGTTAGCTGCAATAGAAAGTTTACCACCTCTAAAGATTCTTTTGCAGCCTACACAGCAGCAAATTGGCGATAACATCCTAGAAGTCACGTTTATCGCTGATTTTGACGGCTTACCTCTGGAGTTTATACGGTTTCTCCATAAATCGCCCGAAAATTAGTATTCATGCCTTTTGGGTGATAAAATATTTTTCCCTTTCAGGTACATTTTTATTTTCCATGGGGTGCTAAGGAAACATTTGCTCAATTTTTCTAGTCCATCAATATATGTAATCTAAGTTACATATATCTATTCGCCAAAGATATGCCTTTTTTTTCTCTAGCACAACGACATCGCTTTTCTTTAGTTATTTTGAGTCTTTGGGTAATAGCCGCATTTTCATTAAATCATGATGCTGCTTTTAATCTCAAAGAAGGGGGTTTATCAACAACACTCTACAAGTCCAACCCGGAAAAATCCCATCAAACACTAGTTACTAAAGAAACAGCCAATTTCGCCATTACAGCAAACGTTCGCAAAACAGTCCTCGACAATGGCTTAACTGTTCTCACGAAGGAGGTTCATAATGCTCCGGTGGTGACAGTACAAGTATGGTATAAATTTGGTTCTGGTCAAGAAGCAATTGGGGTAAATGGCATTGCTCACCAATTAGAACATATCATGTTTAAAGGTACTAGCGATCGCCGGATTCAATTTGGCCAGTTATTTAGTGCTTTAGGTAGTGATTCTAATGCTTTTACCAGTTATGACCAAACTGCATATTACAACACTGCTCAAGGGCATAAACTCACCTCTCTGTTGACGTTAGAAGCAGATAGAATGAAAAACTCACTTATAGATCCTCAACAGTTAGCTAGTGAGAAACAAGTGGTGATTTCTGAATTACTTGGTTACGAAAATAGCCCGGAATACCGTCTAAAACGCGCTGTGATGAAGTCGGTTTTTCCCAATCATCCCTACGGTTTACCCATTGGTGGTACTAAGGCTGATGTAGAGAAATTCACGGTTGAACAAGTAAGAGAATATTACCAAAAATTCTACAGTCCTGACAATGCTGTTTTGGTAATTGTAGGAGATTTTGACACCGCACCAACGTTAAAAAATGTCCAAGCTATTTTTGGTAAAATCCCTAAAGGCCAATATTCACCCGATAATCTTATAACTCCATCCTATTCCCCATCACCGGCAATTCAACTACAAGAACCGGGAGGAAATCCATTACTACAGATAGTTTATCCGCTTCCTCAAATTAATCAACCAGATGTACCCGCTTTAGAGGTAATGGATTATATCTTAACTGCCGGTAAAAATTCTTACCTATATCAAGAGTTGGTAGAATCGGGTTTAGCTAGTGATTTGAAAGCAAATGTCGCTAGTTTACGGGCTGGTGGCTGGTATGAAATATTAGTAACTGCTGCGAGAAATCAGGATTTGCATAAAATTGATATAGCGGTAACAAAAGCGTTGGAAAACCTTGTTAACATAGGTATCACAACAGAACAAGTAGAACGAGCAAAAACCCAATTAACAGCTTCAGTTATTTTAAATAATCGTGATATAACCAGTCAAGCCATGCAATTGGGTAATGATCAAATCACAACAGATAATTACCAATATACAGAAAATCATTTAGTAGATATTCGGGAAGTTAAACCTAGGGATGTAATTAATGTCATCAATAAATATCTACAACCAGAAGCGCGGACAGTGGGATTTTTTGAACCTACTCAACAAACAGGTACAAATCAGATCAAATCTGATTCCGGGATAACAAAAGATAATTTTGCCGTTGATTTTACGGTAGTTCCAGCAGAAGTAAAGAAATATTTACCACCTGTAGATATCTTACCGAAAACAGGAACAAAAGAAATACCCCAGGAGTTAAAATTTGCTAATGGGTTACGCATACTACTATTACCAGATAAAACTACACCTACAGTCACTTTAAGCGGACATATTAAAGCAGGAACAGAATTTGATGGAAGTAATAAGGGAGGACTAGCCTCCTTAGTAGCAGCAAATCTGATGAATGGGACGAAAAATAAAGATATGCGGACTATTGCTCAAGAATTAGCAGCAAAAGGCGCAAATTTGGACTTTCAAGCCTATCGTGAAGGTGTGAGGATCAAAGGTAGCAGTTTAGCAGCAGATTTACCGATTTTACTCTTAACATTGACAGACGTAATTAAAAATAGCACATTTCCAGAAAAAGAGTTTAAACTCTCGCGTCAACAGGCTTTAACCTCCCTAGATTCAGATTTAGATGATCCTGAAAAGATTGCAACTCGTATCTTTATTCAATCTATTTATCCAAAAAAACACCCATTACATAGTTTTCCGACAGCGGAGACTATTCAGAGCATTAAACGTCAAGACGCGATAGCTTTTAAAGCCCAACATTATCGTCCAGATACTACAGTGTTAGCAATTGTAGGCGATTTTGATATTAACAAAGTGCGATCGCTCATTCAAGCACAATTAGGAAATTGGCAAGTAAAAGGCCAACCACCAGTGGTAAAATACCCCAAGGTGGAGATGCCGAAAAATGTAATTAATGTTAATCCCGTTGTTCCTGGTAAACCCCAAGCGATTACTTATATGGGTTATACAGGGATTAATCGTCAAGATAAACGATTTTATGCGGCGATGGTCTTGAATCAAATTCTCGGAGGTGATACATTATCAAGTAGACTAGGGGCAGAAGTGCGCGATCGTCAAGGCTTAACCTACGGAATTTATAGTAATTTCATCACAGGTAAGAATGTCGGCACATTTTTAATTGAAATGCAAACCAGTCCAGAAGACGCACACAAAGCGATTTCCAGTACCCGTGACCTGCTCAAACAAGTTCACCAACAAGGTGTTACCCTAGAGGAAGTAGAAACAGCCAAAGCTAATTTAATCAGTAATTATAATATTTCCTTAGCCAGTCCAGAACAACTCAGTGAAAGAATGGTCATGAATCAGGTTTATGGCTTAAATCAGGTAGAATTGCGCTCATTTATTAGTAAAATAGAGCAGGTTAAATTGAGTCAAGTCAATCAAGCTGCTCGTGAGTTACTTCACTCTGATAAAATTGTTGTTGTGACAGCAGGTCCGCCAATTCTTGCCCATAAAAACATCAATTGAGTATAGTTATGAGTCATTGTCAAAGGTGTAATCTACAACTATCTATTTAGCTATGAGTAAATTTTTGACTGTTATTTTCTCCCTGCTCATGAGTATAGTAATCATGGGTACATCTCCAGCAACAGCAGAGAATCTATGGAATAATCTCTTAAAACAACCTCAGTTAGAAATTACGGTCAGCTTGGGTAATACTGCTAATGAATTAAAATTTGAACCAAATTACTTAGAATTTACCCCTGGTAAACGTTACAACCTGAAATTAAATAATCCTAGCTCCCAAAAACATTATTTTACTGCTAAAGACTTTGCTGATGGAATTTGGACACAAAAAGTCGAAGCGGGTAAGGTAGAAATTAAAGGTAATATTCACGAACTAGAACTTAAACCTGGTGCAGAAGCAGAATGGATGTTTGTCCCCATAAAATCAGGAAAATATGCTTTACGATGTACTATAGCTGGACACACAGAAGCGGGAATGAAAGGAGAAATTGTGATTAAGTGATCATCTCTTTCTAGAGGCGCGAAAATAAGTTAACGTCAATATAGATATTTTTGGCAATAAATCTCAACAACTTCACACTCAATTAGTAAAGCACCAGTAATTTCTCAATTTAATGATGAACATTTTCACCAGCCTGCTTTCGCAACCAGTCGAGCCAAAACCCGAAAAACAACAACGTCGAGGGATTGAAATTAAATCACCCCGTGAAATCGAAATTATGCGGCAATCAGCTAAGATTGTAGCAACCGTCCTCAAAGAAATTTCTGAGCTAGTGCAGCCGGGAATGACAACTGCTGATTTAGATGCTTATGCTGAAAAACGTATCCGGGAAATGGATGCAACTCCTAGTTTTAAAGGATACCATGGCTTTCCTGCTTCCATCTGTTCCAGTATTAATAATGAGGTTGTCCATGGGATTCCTAGCCCTAAAAAGGTAATTCGGTCTGGAGATGTTTTAAAAGTTGATACAGGAGCTTATTATCAAGGTTTTCACGGTGATTCCTGTATTACTATCGCTGTCGGGAATGTCACAAATGAAGCTGCGAAACTGATTAAAATAGCTGAAGAATCCTTATACAAGGGAATTGAACAGGTAAAAGCTGGTGTACATCTCACGGAGATTGCGGGTGCGATTGAAGATCATGCGAAAGGTCATGGTTTTACAGTAGTAGAACAATTTACTGGTCATGGTGTAGGTAGAAATTTGCACGAAGAGCCAGCGGTTTTCAACTATCGGACTCATGAAATACCGAATGTGAAATTACGCTCAGGGATGACCTTAGCAATTGAACCAATTTTAAATGCTGGTTCTAAAAATACCAGAATTTTAGCTGATAGATGGACAGCGGTAACGGTTGATAATGCTTTATCGGCTCAGTTTGAGCATACGGTGTTAGTGACAGATACTGGTTATGAAATTCTCACTGATAGAGAACAACTTTAAAGGTGATTTTGGTGATTTTGGTGATTTTGGTGATGTAGATGATTAATGGACAACGGATAAAAGACAACCTACTTAATTACATTGTTAATTCCCACCAAGTTTTTTGACCAACCATACCATCTGCTGATAAAGTTCGACGATTTTGAAAGGCTTTAACAGCGGCTTCGGTGATTGGTCCAAAAACGCCATCAACAGGTATTCCATAACCATTAGAAACTAAAAGTTTTTGTAAAACTCTCACAGATATACCTGAGTTACCAAAACTAATCACGGGCATAGGATTATTCTGGGTTGTGGGATATCGTGTTGGTAATTTAATATCTGTTGTTGCTATAATGTCTATGTCACCAGCATCAGCCAAAAGAAGTTGTGCTTCAAAAGAATTGACAGACATTTGTTTTTGTGTAATTTGCTCAAAGATTTTGTTCCGTCGAAAAGAGATGGCTAAGGGATGAGTTGGGGAAGGTTCACTTATTTGTATAAATTCTGGTGGTATAATTTGAGTCGGGGAAATTAACTGGGTTGATTGACTATTTGTTAATGGCACACCATTTTCTAAGTGAAACAGGGTTTGGTTGAATGGAAAATGGGGAATATTTAGTTCTCTTGGATTAAATACACCCATCATCAGCAGTCCGATTTCAGTCATTGTATTTTATAGATATACTTACTCGCCAGGGAAAAGGGAAAAACAAAATATAATTACTGTATAAAATTACTAATATAAAACTACTAATATTTATACGTAATTTAAAGTTAAAGAAAATTACTACTATGAAATAGTCAAAAATAATGTTGTGTATGGAGTTTTTCTAGCCATTGAGGAGAATTGATGTATCACAAGCATGAAGATTTAAATTACAAGTAAATATCCTCAAGAAGTTGATATCAAAAGGACGATCTGATTTGAGACTATAAGAAGACTATAAGAATTATTAATTTTAGTCATCTATCTTAAGGGAGTTCAAATTATTAAAAAAATATTTATGGCAGATTGCAATGTGTTTGAGTATAAAAAAATTCCCAATCTATTTAGATTAGATTGGGAATCTCAGATTGTCAAGATTTGACTAGGGTAATAGTTTAACCAATACTATTGGCAACTGGATGAAAGTAAAAGGCAAAACCTAATACAGTATAAGCTGCTAGAAGTAAAGTCCCTTCTAACCAATTAGATTTACCATCAGAACTAATACTATTAGCAATTAACACTGAGACAGCAACGGCTACTAATTCAAATGGGTTAAAATCTAAATCCATGGGTTGACCAATTATCCAACCAGCAATGACTAAAACTGGGGCCACAAATAGGGCAATTTGCATACTTGAACCCACAGCGACAGACATAGAAAGATCCATTTTATTTTTCATGGCTACGGTGACAGCGGTAGCGTGTTCAGCAGCGTTACCGATAATGGGGACTAAAATCACCCCAGTAAATAGTGCGCTTAAACCTAGTTTAGATGTAGCAACTTCTAGGGAACTCACTAATAATTCTGACTCAAAGGCAACTAACAAGGTACAGGCTAAAAGTACACCAGTCCACAACCAAATATTTGGTTTTTCATGGGCAACCTCTTCTTCTCCTTCTATTCCTTCTACGTCCACTACACCAACTTCATACAAATACGCATGAGTTTTCATAGAAAATAGTAGTGTTAAGCCGTAAACTAGAATTAAGACTATAGCCACCGCTAGAGAGAGATTCTGTACCGTTTTTTCGCTAATACCTGCGGAGGTATAGTTCATTGCTGTTGGTAGTAAAATGGCAATTACCGCCAAGTTCATGGAGGAAGCATTTACCCGCGCTACAACTGACTCAAATGTTTGTTCTTTGTAACGAATACCGCCTAATAACATGGATAAACCCATGACGAGGAGTAAATTACCGATAATTGATCCAGTAATACTGGCCTTGACAACATCAATTAGTCCTGCATTCAGAGCCACCAAGGCAATAATTAATTCTGTAGCATTACCAAAAGTCGCGTTTAAAAATCCGCCCAGAATTGGACCGACTACCACAGCTATTTCTTCGGTCGCTGTACCCATCCAAGCGGCTAGTGGTAGTATAGCTAATGCAGCAGTGATGAAGATTATTAAGTCTCCCCATTCTAAAAAGTGGGCTGCTAGAGATACGGGTATAAACAGCAGCAGTACGGTGAAAATAATGTTCTTGATTGACATTTTTACCTTAATTTCAGGGTATCTGTGCCAGATCCCCTGAAATATCATCTACATTTGCACACCTATCATATCTGCCAGAACTGGTAATTGGTAATTGGTAATTGGTAATTGGTAATTGGTAATTGGTAATTGGTAATTGGTAATGGGTAATTGGTAATGGGTAATTGGCTTCATCTATAGTTGTATTCTTGTTTAGAAAAGATTGTGATAAGATTTAGTTTTGTTTCTTATGTTTTATTTATAACTGATTTTGTGAGACAACAATTGTAGAAAGGTAGACATAGCAAGAATCTTCTTCAAAATTGCACATTTATTTGGGTAACAATATATGACTTCAGCAGCGGAAATACCAAGTAGTTCTGTCTCGATCTTACCATTAGATAAACGGGCTAAATACAGTCCTGAACATGATCCCCTGAAAATTGCTCAAGGTGTTTATGTTACGGTTCATGGTCATTTTTATCAACCCCCTAGAGAAAATCCTTATCTGGATGCGATTGAACGTCAACCCAGCGCTACGCCTTTTCATGACTGGAATGAGCGCATTCATTGGGAATGCTATCGTCCTAATGCCTTTGCAAGGGTATTAAATGACCGTGGAGAAGTTGTGGGGATTGTGAATAATTATGAGTACATGAGCTTTAATATTGGTCCAACGCTGATGTCTTGGTTAGAACGCTATGATGTGGAGGTTTATCAGCGGATTTTGGAGGCTGATGCTAAAAGTTGCCAACGGTTAAATGGTCATGGCAATGCGATCGCTCAAGTATATAATCATATTATCCTACCCTTAGCCAACGAAAGAGATAAATACACACAAATTCGCTGGGGTAAAGAAGATTTCCGTTCGCGCTTTGGCCGTGATCCCGAAGGGATGTGGTTAGCAGAAACAGCCGTAGATTATGCCACCCTACAGGCATTGGTAGCGGAAAAGATTAAATTTATCATTTTAGCACCTTCTCAAGCCCAGCGTTGTCGTCCTTTCCCGACAGAGGATGATCCCCATAGTCAATGGCATGAGGTAGGGGGTAATCAGATTGATCCCACTCGTCCCTATCGTTGTTATTTGGATAGTCGGGAAACTGGAAAAAAATCACAGGCCTATATTGATATCTTTTTCTATGATGGTCCGATTTCCCGGGATATGGGTTTTAGTGATGTTGTCTATAATTCCCATCATTTTGCTGGCCGGGTGGGGGCGGCTATTCGTGGGGATCATCGTCGGTCCCAGTTAATTTCTGTAGCCACGGACGGGGAAACTTTTGGACACCACAAAAAAGGCACGGAGAAGACTCTGGCCTATGCCTTTATTGGTGAGTTTCCTGATCATGGTTGGACTGTCACCAACTACGCCCATTATTTGAGTTTAAATCCTCCTAGTTGGGAAGTGCAATTAAAGCCCGTTACAGCCTGGAGTTGCGCTCATGGTGTGGATAGATGGCAAGATGATTGTGGTTGTGGTGGGGAAGGGGGTGTGTGGCATCAAAAATGGCGGCGGCCACTACGAAATGCGTTAAATTGGTTACGGGATCAGTTAACTGATGTTTATGAAAAACATGGTGGTATGTTATTCCGTAATCCTTGGCAAGCAAGGGACGAATATATTCACGTCATGTCTGATCGTTCTCATACTAATGTTAGCCATTTTTTATCTCGTCATCAAACTCATAAACTAGACGCTGGTGAACAGGTAGAGGCTTTACGCTTGTTAGAAATGCAGCGTCATTCTTTACTAATGTTCACTAGTTGCGGCTGGTTTTTTGAAGAAATTTCCCGCCCAGAGGGAACACAGATTTTGCGTTATGCCGCCCGTGCTTTAGAATTAGCAGGAGATGTATCAGGTGTACAATTGGAAAAGGGTTTTCTCAAACGCCTGATGTTAGCTCCTAGTAATGTGGAAGAGTTTAAACATGGAGCAGATATATATCATAAATTGGTATTAACTGCTCAAATTGGATTTAAACAAGTCGCCGCCCATTATGCTATTACTTCCTTATTTAATCATCGCAAAAATACTGTTTCTGGACAGGACACAGATAAACAATCCCATGGTAATTATCAGCGAGTCTATTGCTATACTGCCCATGAGTTAGATTACTATAAGCAGCGTATTGGTCCGTTAACTATGGTAGTAGGACATTTGCAGCTAGTGTCAGATATTACTTGGGAAAGTGAAAATTTAATATTTGCTGTACTGCATTTGGGGGGTTGGGATTTTCACTGCTGCATTCAACAGTTTACTGGCAGACGTAACTATGGTGAAATTAAAGAAAAGCTGCTTACAGCCTTACAGCAAGCTAGTGTAGCTCATGTTATTTTGGTAATGACTCAAGTATTTGGGGGTGAAGCTTTTAGTTTACAGACTCTATTTGCTGAAGAACGTCATCGGATTATGCGGTTGTTAAGTCAGGAAACATTGGCGCGATTAGACCAATTATATACTCAGGCTTATCGTGATAATTACGGTGTCATCATGGCTTTTCATCGAGATGGATTAGAAGTACCACGGGAATTACAAGTAGCAGCGGAAATTGCTTTAGGACATCGTTGTTTGATAACATTGCGATCGCTACAGCAAGCGCAGCTATCGCTACAGCAAGCGCAGCTATCGCTAGAACAAGATATTAATGAAGCACAATTAAGCTGGAATCTCATGGTAGAATTGGAGGCGATTTCTCATGAAGCGGAACATCTTCGTTGTCAATTAAATATTCCCGAAGGCAATCAAATCCTAGAACAATTAATAGTTAAGTTATTGTGGCAATTATTGTATGATGCCAATAGCAATTTGGATACAGATATCCAACGGTTAGAACGGTTGATTGATATTGGTTATAAGCTGCATATTGGCATTAATTTAAACCATTCCCAAGAACTATATTGGAGTTGTTTACATAGCCAAATATTGCCACGAATTGCGAATATTAACAGTGAAGCAGAAACCATACAATGTCGTCAATTGCTGAAATTAGGACAAAAACTAGCGGTTGATGTTAGTCCATTTTTGGATAAATTATAGCATTTCCCATGCTCGTAAGGTACAAAGTTTTTTAGTTTTAGGGAAGAGGGAACAGGGGACTCTTAACAGGGGACTCTTAACAGGGAACAGGGGACAGGGGACAGGGGACTCTTAACAGGGGACTCTTAACAGGGAACAGGGGACTCTTAACAGGGGACTCTTAACAGGGGACAGGGGACTCTTAACAGGGAACGATGAACCCTTCTAGAAATTTTGTAAGTTTTAGGGTGCTTTACTACTGCATAAATCTTGCAAATAAACAGATTGTTGATATCTGACGCTCCCTACCAATGTGCTTTCTGTTGCCTCTTGCTTTTTGCTTTGCTATAATTCTGCGATTTATGATGTTAATTAAAAACCGTTATCGTTTGCTCAAACAGATTGCTAAAGGGGAATTTTATCAAACATTTCTTGCAGTAGATGAAAATCAATTTCCTCCCCTTGCTTGTATTCTTCAAAAATTGTCGTCTCCAGGGCAAACAGTTGAAGATTTTGAATATCAAGTACAGCAATTAACAGAATTAAGTAAACATCCTCAAATTCCCAAATTAATCACCCATTTTACAGAAGATAAATATGATTATTTAATTCAGGAATTTATTGAAGGTGATAATTTAGCTACTGTGTTAGAAAAGCAAGGTATTTTTGATGAAAATCAGATTTGGCAAGTTTTAAAAAGTTTATTACCCGTTCTCAGTTTTATTCATACTCATCAAATTATTCACCGCAATATTAACCCAGACAATATTATTTGGCCGACTGTTAACCAAAATCAAAATTTATTAGAAAATCTATTTTTAACGGATTTTACAGTCGTTAAATTTGTCCATAGAAATCAATCAAAAGATGATATAGTTGGGAGTCCAGAATATATTTCTCCAGAACAAATACAAGGTAAAGCCGTTTTCGCAAGTGACTTATATAGTTTAGGTGTAACTTGTATTTATTTACTAACTCACATACCACCATTTGAATTATTTAATATAACTCATCATAGCTGGATATGGCGGGATTATTTAACTAATCAAATTAGTGAACATTTAGCGCAAACCCTTGATAAACTGGTAAAACACAATTTACAAGAACGCTGGAAATCAGCAAATGAACTTATTTACAATTTGGGAATTAAAGCTAATTATTTACGTTTATCATCTCATATTTCCCAGGATGATTGGCAACTTTATCATACAATCACAAATCAAATTCATAGTCCTATTAATACCATAGCATTAAACCCTGATAGTCAAATTTTAGCAAGTGGTGAGGATGATAAAAGTATTAAATTATGGGATTTAAAAACTCAACAATTAATAGCTAACTCCAAAGGACATACCCAAGCCATAACAACAGTTAAATTTAATCCCAATGGGACAATTTTAGCCACTGCTAGTGATGATAAAACTATCAAATTATGGGACATAAAAACATTAACAACAATTCAGACCTTAAGTGGACATTCCCACGCTGTCAAGTCTCTAGCATTTCATCCCCATGGGCTTTTAGCCAGTGGAAGTTGGGATAAAACCATTAAAATATGGGATATAAATACAGGTTTAGAACTTCACACTTTAACTGGACATAAATTACAAGTAAATGCTGTTGCTTTTAGTCCTCAAAGGGAACTTTTAGCTAGTGCTAGTCATGACAAAACAGTTCGTATTTGGCAACTACAAAACGGAAAATATAACTTATTAACAACTCTTTTAGGTCATACTTGGGCAGTTTTGACAGTTGCATTTAGTCCCACCAATCAGAATTTATTGGCAACTGGTAGCGGTGATAATACAATTAAATTATGGGATGTTAACACTGGTGAAGTAATTAACACACTTTCCGGTCATTCCTGGTCAGTAGTAGCTGTAGCCTTTAGTACAGATGGGGAAAAGCTAATTAGTGGCAGTTGGGATAAAACAGTGAAAATTTGGCAAATCAGCACAAAATCAGAAATTACCAGCCTTGTAGGTCATACAGACTCAGTATCTAGCCTTGCTATTAGCGATGATACAGAATTAATTGTCAGTGGTAGTAAAGACAATACAATCAAATTATGGCGTAGATGATAATTGACAATAATTAATTATCGTCAATTATCAATTATCAGTTGAAAATAATCAGGCGCTACCAGTGAAGGCAACTTCTGGAAATTTTAATTGCGCTTCTGCCATTGGGCGTTTTCTGCCTTCTTCTTGCCAGTAGTTAATTACTTCTGTGGCTTTATTGAGCAACTCCACGCGGTCAACATCTGTAATCCAATGTTTGGATTCTAACTCTTTTTTTAGTTCTTCCCAGGCATCATTTCTGGGCCAGAAAAAGTATTTGGTTAGGGGACTAGAACCTTTACCAACCACTTGGTCAACTGCAAGGGCGACGTTTTCGTCTAACCAGAGAATTTTTAAAATGAACTTGGTCAATTACACCTCCGGGGAATATCCGGGTTTTTTGCTTGGGTTTGCGACCCCTTATTCTAACTCAATCTTTGACTAATTGACCAATAAATATTGGTAAAATCTGATTTTTTTAGTTATTTTCTTGTTTTCCCTCCATAACAGATGTTTCTGACCTCTACTATAAATGTATATATAGTTGCGTGTTCAAAAGTATTTTAATTATTGTATTTACACTTTATTAGATTTAATTTATAATTAATTTGCTTAACTGAGTTTTTTAAAGCTTATCATCCAAATTCCCCATTCTCTTCAAAAAATTAGGTTTGCTGATACTATTTATCACTCAGTTTTTGTCAGTGAAGTAATTAATTATTTCTTGGTAGTGAAAATGGTAGTAAACATCATCAACATTCCTCCTACTAAAATCATGATTGCTAATCCTCCGGTGACTAAATCTAAAGTATTGTTATCTATGGTCATACTATTCATACTCCTCTAAATTGTACATCATAAATAATAATACACAAATAATAATACACAGCTACAAATTAATAATGCAGATATTGATCAAAAAGCGGCCAGTTTTTTACAAAAATGTCCTGGTCTGCGATTGGGAAAAGATAAGTTATGATTTATTAGCATAAGTGACTCATCTTGCACACAGAGAAAATCCATCTGCGTGGGTTTTAAGACACTGTGAACACACAATAAAGTATATTTTCCAGGAATACTACTATGTATCAAACAGATCCACCTCCTTCACCCCAAGAAGTGTTACCAACGATGTATGATCTCAAAAGTGAAGATCCAGAGGAGAAAGGTTTGCCTGATCAATTTCATTTATTACAGTTGGCGTTAAAAATTGTCGTTATGACAAGGGAACAGGGAACAGGGAACAGGGAACAGGGAAGAGGTTTTCGGCAACTTTACTTTTCGTTACATATTTCGGTTTTTTTCCGTTCACCTACTTAATATAATAATTATATAATAATTTATCTGATAGCGTAGCATGACACAAGCCCAGGGTGTCCGGTTACTGAGCGACTTGTACTGAGCTAGTCGAAGTACAGGACTTAGGGATTTACAGAATGTTTTATGAGATAATAGAAATTAACCAACCGTAATAAATATCAAAGTGTGAAAAAATGAACTTACAAAAATTACAACCTAGAGCAGCATTAAATAAAGCATTTCTGAAAATTAACCCCTTTAGAAATGATGTTGAAAATTTTAAAAATCATCTGCAAAATCTACTGGATAAAATTAATGAATCGGAATCTGAAGAATTTCATAAAAATCTGATTGTGGATTTTTTCAAGAATACTTTTTATCGTGCAAATCATTTCATTAATACTAAGGGACGCAATGATCTAGTTATTTATAATGGTAAAGATGCTAAAACTAGTGTAGGGGTGATTTTAGAATTTAAAAAGCCAAATAATAAAAGTGAAATGTTGAAGGTTGATCATCTCAATACTAAAGCATTTCAGGAATTAGTTTTGTATTTCTTGCGAGAACGTTTAACAGGGAAAAATTTAGAAATTAAATATTTAATCGCTACTAATATTTACGAATGGTTTATTTTCGATGCTCAGACCTTTGAAAACTTATTTATTGGTAATAAATCTCTAGTTAAACAATTTACTGATTTTGAAGCAGGGAGATTAACCAGCAAAAAAACTGAATTTTTCTATAAAGAAATTGCTCAACCTGCGATTACTGAAATTACCGATAAAATTACCTTTACCCATTTTGATATTCGAGAATATCAGGAATATTTAAACCCTGGTAAACATCCAGATGAACATAAGTTAATTTCCCTATTTAAGCTATTTTCTCCAGAACATTTATTAAAATTACCTTTTACCAATGATAGTAATACTCTTGATAAAGGTTTTTACAGTGAATTATTACATATTATCGGTTTGGTAGAAACTAAGGAAGGTGGTAAAAAACTGATTCAACGCAAAAAAGAACATGATAGAAATATCGGTTCATTAATAGAAAATGCTATTTCTCAAATTGATAGTTTAGATAAAATTTCTCGTTTAGAAAAACCCGAACTATTTGGAGAAACATATCAACAACAACTTTTTAATCTAGGTTTAGAATTAGCAATTACTTGGATGAATAGAATCCTGTTTTTAAAATTATTAGAAGCTCAATTAATTAGATATCATAAAAATGATCTGTCTTGGGGATTTTTGAATTTACAAAAAGTTGCAAATTATGATGATCTCAATAGTCTATTTTTTAGTGTTTTAGCGCGTAAACCACAGGAAAGAAGTCAGAATTTACAACAAAAATTACAAGAAAGATTTGCTCATGTTCCTTATTTGAATAGTTCTTTGTTTGAACCGACAGACATTGAACAGGAAACTATTTGTATTAGCAATTTGAGAAATGAAAAATTGCCCATTTTCCCTGGTACGATCTTAAAAGACAATAATGGTAAAAAACTGACTGGAGAAATTAATACCTTAGAATATCTGTTTGCTTTTCTCAATGCTTACAATTTTAGTAGTGACATTGGGGAAGAAATTCAGGAAGAAAATAAAAGGTTAATTAATGCTTCTGTATTGGGGTTAATTTTTGAGAAAATTAATGGTTATAAAGATGGTTCTTTCTTTACCCCCGGTTTTATTACTATGTATATGTGTCGGGAAACCATTAGAAGAGCGGTTATCCAAAAGTTTAATGATGTTAAAGGTTGGAATTGTAAAACTATTGATGATTTATATGATCAAATCGAGGATAAAAAAGCAGCTAATGATCTTATTAACAGTTTGAAAATATGTGATCCTGCTGTGGGTTCAGGACATTTTTTAGTTTCTGCTTTAAATGAAATTATTGCGATTAAAAGTGAGTTAAAAATTTTACTGGATAGACAAGGTAAGAGATTAAAGGAATATAGTTTTGAGGTTGCTAATGATGAGTTAATTGTGATTGACGAGGATGGTTTATTATTTGAGTATAACCCGAAAAATCAGGAAAGTCAACGAGTACAAGAAACTCTATTTCATGAGAAACAAACGATTATTGAAAATTGTTTATTTGGTGTGGATATTAACCCCAATTCTGTAAAAATCTGTCGGTTGCGTTTATGGATTGAACTTTTGAAAAATGCTTATTATAAGACCTCTCCCCTAACCCCTCTCCTGGGAGGAGAGGGGAATATGAGAGAATTGGAAACTTTACCCAATATTGATATTAATATCAAATGTGGTAATTCTTTAATTAGTCGGTTTTCCTTAGATGGTAATTTGCAAGTTGCTTTAAGTAAGCAGAAATACACTATAGAAGATTATAAAAATGCTGTCAAAACTTACCGCAATGCTGAAAATAAGGAGCAAAAGCGGAAAATGGAGAGATTAATTCAGGAAATTAAGGGTAATTTTAAGACTACTTTACAGGGAATTGATCCTAATAAAACTAAGTTAAGAAAGTTAGAGGGTGAGGTTGAGAATTTGGAGGATCAAATTTTTCTGATTCCAGAAACTAAAGCTGAGAAAACTAAGCGGGAGAAAAAAATTGCTAAGTTAAATAATGAGATTGATAAGTTACGGGTTGAGATTGAGGATATAGAAAATGGTAAAATCTATGAAAATGCTTTGGAATGGCGTTTTGAGTTTCCTGAAGTATTAAATGATGACGGTATTTTTCTTGGTTTTGATGTGGTTATTGGTAATCCTCCTTATGGTGCAACTCTTTCTGATGTAGATAAAGAATTTATGAAGGCTGAATATTCAGATTACCACACCAGATGGACTGATACCTTTAATTATTTTATAGGTAAGAATTTACTAATTGCAAAAGATAAGTCATATAATTGTTTAATTATACCAAATAATTTTTTATTCCAGAATGAGTATGAAAAATCTCGAAGAAAATTATTAGAAATATCATCAATTGATTTAACAATAAATTTAGGTGATAATGTTTTTGATGATGCAGAAGTGCCTACTGCTATTTTGTTGTTTAAAAAAGAAGTCAATGCTAATTATTTTGTTGAATATGCAGATTTAAGGTCATTGGATAAATCACACTTTTTGTTTCATACAACTAAATTTTCTAAATATTCAAAGATGGATATATTAAATACACCATCTTCAGTATTTGGAGTTAGTAAACTACTAGCATTTATTAATGCTAGAAATTCGATTAATATAAAATTAATTAATGATATTTCTCTTGAAGTTGCAAATGGTATTCAACCTACAGGAGATAAGATTTTTAGGATTCATTCTTCTGAAGCAAATGAACTTAAACTAGAAGAATCTATATTAAAAAATGTATTAGTAGGAGGAGATTTTAATAAATATATAGTTTATAGAAGTGAATTTAAGGTCATATATACTACAAAATCAATTAATATTAATGACTATCCTAATATTTTATTGTATTTAGAAAAATATAGAGAGAAACTAGAAACTAAACGTGAAACAAAGAAAGGGATTTTGCCTTGGTGGTGTCTTCATTGGCCACGATACAAGGAATTATTTGAAGAAGATAAGATTATAATTAGACAAACCGCAGATCGCATAATTGCTACTATTGATAATGATTCATACTATGCTATGAATAATGTAATTATTTTAAAAATACAGAAAGAATTTCAAATAGATTTCGATTACAAATATATTCTTGCTATTCTCAATTCAAAGTTGATTAATTATATCTATAAGCAGTTAACTCAAGAAGAGAGTAGAACTTTTGCTGAAGTTAAACCAATCAATATTAGAAAGTTGCCCATTATAGTTACTGATTTACATCAAAGACATATATTAATGAACATCGTTACTAAAATTCTCAACGCTAAAAAATCAGATCCCAATGCAGATACAACCGCATTAGAAACAGAAATTGATCAAATGGTTTATCAACTATATAATTTAACAGCAGAGGAAATTCAAATTATCGAAAGTTCTCAATAATATCACTTTATCCATGTCCCCAACTTCTGATATTAATTAGTTTTCGTAGGTTGGGTTAAGCGACAGCGCAACCCAACAAATGCTTAAAAATCTTGGTTTTCTTAACGTCAACCCACCCAATATCTGATTCAGACAATTATAATTTATTGACAGAATAAAAAAGAAATTCGGGATATTATCCTTCTCAAAACTATTTGTATTAGTTTACATCCTGTAAATCCTTAAATCCTGGATATCCTGATTCTGACAATAATCTTGCTAAAATTGCAGATACTGATTTAATAACTTGGTTAAATCAACAAGATCATCCATAATAGTTTTCCTAGGTTGGGTTAAGCGACAGCGCAACCCAACAAATGCTTAAAAATCTTGGTTTTCTTAACGTCAACCCACCCAATATCTGATTCAGACAATTATAATTTATTGACAGAATAAAAAAGAAATTCGGGATATTATCCTTCTCAAAACTATTTGTATTAGTTTACATCCTGTAAATCCTTAAATCCTGGATATCCTGATTCTGACA
>NZ_JACJQS010000038.1:0-45430 GCF_014696755.1 Anabaena sp. FACHB-1391
TAGCATTGCGTAACGCACCTAACCATCATCTCCTTCATCACTTCATAGTGACAGCAGTTCCCGATATTCACAAAATACAGATATTAATAATAAAACTCTTGTGGTGCGGGCATCTTGCCCGCACAAAATGTACTTCACTCAAAGCTACTTGCTGTAATTTATCTCCTCATCAAATCCCGCGAAAAAAGTAGATTTAGGGGTTGACAATTGATTTGAAAAATGTTATCATAGAAACGACGAGGAAGAACTATCATCAAATAATCAGAAAACATCCTAGGGTGTGTTAGCATTGCGTAACGCACCTAACCATCATGTCCTTCATCACTTCATAGTGACAGCAGTTCCCGATATTCACAAAATACAGATATTAATAATAAAACTCTTGTGGTGCGGGCATCTTGCCCGCACAAAATGTACTTCACTCAAAGCTACTTGCTGTAATTTATCTCCTCATCAAATCCCGCGAAAAAAGTAGAATTAGGGCTTGACAATTAATTTTAAAAATGTTATCATAGAACCGACGAGGAAGAACTATCATTAAATAATTGAGGCTTGCTGATAGCGTAGCGTGGCGTTAGCCATATAAACCTAAAACCATTTATTAACAAAGGGTTTCGCGGATTTTTACCACAAAAAAGTGCCAGGTTTTGGCTAATGGTGTTTCAAAATGAATTGCATTTTTCTTTGTCGGATTTGGAAAATTGCCGTGTCTGCCGTGTCTGCCGACAGGCAGGAGGATATCCAGACAGTTAAAACTGTTCCCAATTAAGAGTTAAGAGTTCCCTTCTCTCAACTTCTCGGTTTAGCATAATAAGTACCGGAGAACTTTAACTTTTCAAGGAGAAACAGCCATTGGTAATTTAGAAACAGAAAATATTGTGGTTAAAGGAGGTAATTCTGGACAGAAAGTAATAACAAAAATTATCCCCCAAGAAAATAGGTAATACAGCAGTTCCCAGTATTATGAAGTACAGATTTAGGATTATACAATTTAGCTGCGTAACAGCTTAACGATAATCTCTGACCAAATGGGGACACCCCTACTTTTGAAACCCTCTACGTTGTCCATAATATATGGTTTTAAATTTGACCTGATTTGTTCCTGGATGATAAATAGTGTAAGTAGCTTCTCCTGGGGTTCGTCCCACATTTCCTACCCCAACTACTTGACGGGAACCGGTGGTGACTATTTCTGGGGAAAATTGACTATCTAGAGTGGTAATTTTACTGTTGATAGAACCCCCTTGTAATTTGTATTGGAAGGTTAAACCAGAACGACCGCAAAAGAGGTTATTCGCTTGCATCCGTGATAATCTATCTAACATTTGTATGGGAGGAGTTTGGGGATTAAGTTCTTCACTCACACCCACGGTTGAACCATGTATTAATAAACAATCTAACTCAAAAAAACCAAAATCGAGCGATCGCAACCATTGTACTGTTTGACGAGAAACACAATCCCACAATCTTTGTACAGTGTCACCTCCATATTTTGCTATCAATTCTGGTGCGTCTGCGGTTGGTCCCCAACCATGTAAAATTAAACATTGTTCTTCCCACCATCCTTTACAAATCATCGGTGCTAATTCACCCCGTCGCAGTGATTTGACTCTTTGTACCAACCCTTCAGATTCCTGTGTTGGACCGACTAAATCACCGATAATGTATAATGCCTCTATATAACGGCTTTGACGTTTAATATCAGCCATTACAGCCTCATAGGCTGACAAATTTCCTTCAATTCCACTCAAAATCGCCCACATAATCAATTTTAGATTTTAGATTTTAGATTTTAGATTTTAGATTTTAGATTTTATCTGGTACAAACATGAGTTGGATCATCTGCGCGTTCTGCGTATTCTAAGCCATGAGCCAAGCGCCAAGCAAAAATTTCTGGTAATCCTTTTTGGATAATTGCTGCACAGGTTTTTTGATAATCATAAGTAACTTCTCGTAAAGTCACCGCTTGATTATCGGTTTCGTAAATTACATAAGTTGCATTTGGTCGTCCATGACGTGGTTCTCCCACAGAACCTACATTAACAATCTTTTTCAGAGGAGATAAAAAATTTATTTTACGTGATTTTCCTTGAGTATCAACTTCAATTTGTAACTCACCAGAATTCAGATCACGAGCATAAGGAACGTGAGTATGTCCACAAAATAGCACATCTGAACCTGTAGAAAGTACCCGTTCTAAAGCCACAAAAGCATCAAGTTCTGGTAATAAATATTCATGGTTACTATGGGGACTACCGTGAACAAAGGCCAAATTTTGCCATTGTAGACTATAGGGTAAATTAGCTAAAAATTCCCGATTTTCTGGGTTAATTTCCTGATTTGTCCATTGGTGAGCTTTAATTCCTCTTTTTTCTGCCAATACTGAAGGATAACTACAATCACAAGCGTTTAATCCCTCTACAATATCTTCATCCCAACAACCAGCGCAAGTAGGAATATCTAAAGAGCGAATTTTATCAATTACAGCATTTGGTTGCGGTCCATATCCCACTAAATCACCAACACAAAAGATTTTTTCGGCTTTTTGCTGGTCAATATCTAATAGTACAGCATCTAAAGCTTCATAATTACCATGAATACATGACATAACAGCTATTTTCATACTTCTTGACCTTCTAGTAAAATTTGTTGTACCTGTTGTTGATATTGAAAAATTAATGATTCAGACAAAAAGCAATCTAATAATGTTTCTTTTAAGGCTGTTTCAGCTAGATTTTTTCCTACTATTTCTATCCCACTAAATCGTTGAGGTCTTCCTTGTAAATGTCGTGGTAAATCTAATTCTAAAAAGTCTATTTGGGGAACACCAGAAACAAAATCACAGTAAAGGGAACGTCCGTCATTAACATCAAAAATTGCCTTAGCGCGAGTAACAATACCATAAGCACCATGAGTTATTTCATACCAAAATTCCTCTAAACTATTTTCATCTATAACTTGACCTGTAGTTTCTACTCGCCATAGATTTTCTATAATTATACTTGGGACTGGCGCACCATATATAATTTCCTTTGTCCAATGATCATATTCAGAGTTTTTCAAATCGGGAGGGATAATTGCCACCGCGCGGTAATTTAAATTACCTAATATTTTTGATATAGCCTTTAACTCTAGATAAGAACCTAATTCGATATAAACACTATCTGCGGTAGGGATATGATCAATAAATTCAATTTCTTGACCATCACTAAATATTTTTAAATCAGGAAAATCAGTAGCTATTTTAGTTTGATCAATGGGAATATTACCCGTTCCCAGACTAAAATAAATTACTTTTTTAGAAGATATAATCTCTCGAATCTCTTGACAAATCCAGGTAGTTTTGCCAGATCCAAATAATCCAGCCACAACAGTAATCATGGGCGTATTCATGAGTAAACTAATAATAAAAATTATGTATAGGTTGACAAAATTTCCACAGAATTAAAAAAACAACTTCTTGCTCCAGTATGACAGGCTTGATCACCAACTTGGTCAATCTTAACAAGAATTGTATCACCATCACAGTCATAAAAAAGCTCCTTTAGCTTTTGAATATGTCCAGATGTTGCTCCTTTATGCCATAATTGGGAGCGAGAACGACTCCAATAATGAACTTCACCTGTAGCTAGGGTTTTGACAATTGATTCTGCATTCATCCAAGCCATCATTAAAACAGTACCATCGTAGTAATCTTGAGCTATGGCTGGAATTAAGCCCTGCTCATTAAATTTCAAATTTTCAATCATTTCAGTAGTATTGGCTAAATCGAATTTTATCTTAATCATTTATTTCTCATCATTTGCGTTTATCTGCGTTTATCTGCGGTCAAATATTTTTCTTTTTACCTCTAATAAATTCAGGATTGATAATTCATCATGTAGAGACAGATATATCTTATCTCTACATAATACCAACCAAATTTATCTCAAAAAAGGCCTTTAGTAAAAGTTAGGATTGTGTCGAATCAAATTCATAAATTCTTCACGAGTAGATGCGTCTTCAGAAAACACACCACGCATGGCGCTGGTAACAGTCCAAGAACCTGGTTTTTGCACTCCTCTCATCACCATACACATATGAGTTGCTTCAATGACCACTGCAACCCCTTTAGGTTTGAGTAAACCTTGCACTGCATCAGCAATTTGTAAAGTCAACCGTTCTTGTACTTGTAAACGTCGAGCATACATTTCACAAATGCGAGCAATTTTTGATAAACCAATGACTTTACCATTAGGAATATAAGCGACATGAGCGCGACCAATAATCGGTAATATGTGGTGTTCACAGGAGCTAAAAAGATCAATATCCCGGACTAAAACCATTTCATTAGCATCTTCCGTGAAAACTGCTCCATTTAATAGTTCATCCAAAGATTCATGATATCCATTCGTCAGAAACTTTAAAGCTTTAACAACTCTTTTGGGAGTATCTTTTAACCCTTCTCTATCAGGATTTTCTCCCAATCCAATCAACAAAGTGCGTACAGCTTGTCTCATATCAGCTTCTGTTACAGTTGGTAATTCTTGCCGATATAAGGATGAAATGTCAGCAGTAGAATTTAGCTCTGGACGAATAGATAAAGTCATTTTTTTAGGTTAATGGGGATGATTTATGAGCAAAGTTAATAGTTTCATTTATAAACTATATTTATAAATAGCTATTAACTAAATTTGATTTGATGAATTTGAGAATTAATGAAGACTTCTAACCTAACTATAACAAACATTCGTTAAGTTTTGCATGAATCTCACTAGCCTCTAATTTTCTACCAATAAAAACTACCTGATTTTTAGGTTGATTAGGCCATTCGTCAGCGTGCAAAGTGTAACGAGGTCCACTGAGTTGAAAGATATGACGCAACTCACTATCACTAAACCATAAAATTCCTTTAGCACGAAATACATTTTTCGGTATTTCTTCAGTCAAAAAATGCTCAAACTTATGGACATCAAATGGTTTATTACTTTGGAAAGAAATTGAAACAAACCCATCATTATCTAAATGATCGGAGTGATGATGATGATGTTCATGTTCATGTTCATGTTCATGTTTATGTTCATGTTTATGTTCATGTTTATGGTCATGTTCATGTTTATGGTCATGTTTATGACGATCTTCATCATCAGTGACAATATACTTATGTATTGGTGTTAAACTCACATCTAAAATCAATGGTAAAGCAACTTCACCATATTGAGTATGTAAAATTTTCGCTCCCCTTTTGACATCATGGATAAAATCTTCTAATTCTTGTATTTTTTCTGGCTTCACAAGGTCTATTTTATTGAGGAGAATAATATCTCCATAGGTAATCTGTCTTAAAGCTGCTTCACTATCGAAATGTTTTTCATCAAAGGCTTCAGCATCTACCACTGTAATAATTGAATCTAGGTTAGTTAAATCCCTCAATTCTGTTCCCAGAAAAGTTAAAATGATTGGTAAAGGATCAGCAACACCTGTAGTTTCAATAACTAGATAATCAATGGGATCTTCCCTTTCTAGAACTCGATAAACCGCATCAACTAAACCATCATTAATTGTACAACATATACAGCCATTACTAAGTTCCATCATAGCTTCATCTACAGAAATTAGTAATTGACTATCAATGTTAATATCACCAAACTCATTGACGAGGACAGCGACTTTTAAATCTTGTTTGTTTTGAAGAATCTGATTTAAAAGCGTAGTTTTACCACTTCCTAGAAACCCTGTAATTATAGTTACTGGCATTCCTCTTTTGGGTATTTCAGGAATTGCATTTTTTGCGTTTAAACTGATTGTATTCATCTGAAAATATGGGTTTTACTTGACAAAAAAAGTACGGTAAAAGTGAATTTTTAAGACAAGTTTTTCCTTGTCATACTGAATAAACTGACCATAGCTCACCAAAATGATAACCGTTATCAAGTTAACACAAAAAAGTGTGAATGTGAATGATTTTGTCATTTATTTGCCAAAAAATCTTTGCCACTTCCTGAATAGAACCTTAACTCAACATCAAAGCCACTTCTTTGGCAAAATAAGTTAAAATTAAATCAGCACCAGCCCGTTTCATACTGGTTAAAGTCTCTAAAATCACCTTTTTCTCATCAACCCAACCCTTTTGAGCGGCCGCTTTAATCATTGCATATTCACCACTAACATTATAAGCTGCAACTGGTAAATTTGTGGCTGATTTTACTTGGCATATAATGTCTAAATACGCCAAAGCTGGTTTTACCATGATAATATCCGCACCTTCAGCAATATCAAGTTTAACTTCTTTTAAAGCCTCTTTAGCGTTAGCCAGGTCCATTTGATAGGTTTTTTTGTCACCAAATTTGGGCGCGGAATCTAAAGCATCTCGAAATGGTCCATAATAGGCAGAAGCATATTTAGCCGAGTATGCTAAAATCCCCACATTTATATAACCTTCAGCGTCTAAAGCTTGACGAATTGCCCCAATTCTACCATCCATCATATCAGAAGGGGCAACAAAATCAGTTCCTGCTTCTGCTTGAGAAAGTGCCATTTTCACCAAAACTTCTATAGTGGGGTCATTAAGAATAATTCCATTTTCATCCACTAAACCATCATGACCATGGGTAGTAAAAGGGTCAAGAGCGACATCAGTAATGACAATTATTTCCGGGACTAGCTTTTTAATGGCTTTAACCGTTTCCTGTACTAATCCCTGCTGGTTGTAACTTTCTGAACCTGTTTCATCTTTGTCTTCCTCTGGAATTACTGGGAAAATTGCTACAGCATTAATTCCCAATTGTGACACTTCGGCCATTTCTTTCAGGAGTAAATCCAGAGAAAAACGATAACAACCGGGCATAGAAGATATCTCTACTTTTTCCCCTTCCCCCTCCATGACAAACACGGGATAGATCAGATCATCCACAGTTAAAATTGTTTCCCGTACCATCCTCCGTAGAGTTTCAGTACGACGCAGACGGCGGGGACGTTTAAGCAAGCTTTGAGACGACATATAAGATTAACCAAAATGATAACCATTATTATAAATCATCCCGTTCACCCCACCACCAATTAATTTGATTTTACAGCAAGTAGCTTTGAGTGAGGTACACTTTGTGCGGGCATCTTGCCCGCACCACAAGAGTTTTATCATTAATATCTGTACTTCATAAACGGATAACTGCTGTAATTTTCCTCCCTGTTTGGAGGGAATCTGCGCGAAACAAAAACCAGAATTCCCGATCAAAATCGGGAATTACCACTAAGGAACATCAATAGGAATCAAACCATTTTCCGGCACATAACTAGAAAAACAACCATCATCAGATAACACCAAAATTAACCGTAGAGGATAATCGGGAGGAACTTGCAAATCAGCCCAAGGTATTGCTATTTCTAGACAAGAATCTAAAGCAACTTGAGCGCGAGTAGCACGAGGATACCATAAATGATTGTCTCCTGCTGCTCGAAATTGCACCGACTGACTCAGTAAATTCACTTCTAAATGATGGTGAAATAGATAATTTAAGGGTGCTGTATCTGGTACTTCAGCTAAAGGTATGGAACTATTCACCATTGTCCGCTCAGGATAATACCAGAATAGGTGTAAATCTGGTGGTATGTCCCGACCGGGAACAGCACCGATTTTAAAATCTACCCGCACGTAAAAGTTTAAATGGTCTACACCATACCAAAGACGCTGAACAGTGCTACTACTGTGCATTGTTCCCCTCGCACCACCCACTTCTATCCGTCCGGCTCTATCCCAATCTTGCTCATCACCTTTACCATCTATGTTAGGATGGATAAATCCCTCTGGTCTGTGGTCTAAACGGGCTGCATGGATTTCTAGGGGACTGTGGAGATAGGGTGGCACAGGTTCATTTAAGGCTTTGTAAATACCGTGCAGATGTTCCCGAAATAATTGGTCAAAAATGGCATCTTGATTAGAAGAATGGCCTTCTCCAAACCACCAAAACCAATCTGAACCTTCAGCAGCATATAAGGCTTCCCAGGCTGCGGGGTTGTTTTCTTCTGTAGCTTCCGGGTGATTTGCTAATACTTGTCTAGCTGCGGTGAGATAGTCCCAAGCGCGGTTTTTAACCGGGTCTCCTATCCATGTGGTAAAATTGCCATCTACCCAAGAACCGCTATGGAGTTGTTCACTTTTTATGGTTGCGGTGGGAGGGAATTGGTCAATAAATTCCGAAACGGTGACAAGTTTGATGTGGGGTTCATGACTCAAACTTTCGTATAGTGTTTCTAGGAAGTCTTTACCGTCATGGGGATAAAATTCCCAACAATTTTCCCCGTCTAGAGCAATTGTCACTAACCAAGGTTGATCATCGTCACTTTCTTTTTGTTGTTTAGCGATCGCTTGCAAATGTCCAATTAAATCCGCTGCTGCTTTCTTTGCCGGCATAGATCCATAGGTAAAACCAATTAAATCCGATAACCTATGATCCCGAAAAACTATAGATACATCACCAGCAGCAGTTTGCAGACGATAGGGACGATAAAGCAATTGTGGTTGCTGTACATTTCCCGCAGCATTGCGATGAAAAAAGTGTTTTAATGACCAGCCTAAAACCGCTTCATCTGAACAAATCCATTTAAAACCTTGTTTAATAATATACGGTAAAATTTCTGGACTAACGGACTGTTCCGAAGGCCACAAACCTCTAGGCTCTTGTCCAAATCTATCTATATATAAATCCCAGGATTTTTGTAAATGTCGCGGTATATCTTCTACCCACCCAAACCGCTGTTTAGGTAATGTCATCTGCGGCACTGCTACCCGTCCCGCGTTGGTATCAGCTAATAGAGGCAGAATGGGGTGAGTATAGGGAGTCGTGGTAACTTCTAGTTGACCACTTTTCTGCATTTTCCGATGTTGGGGAATAATTTGACTGAGAATTTGCCGCTGTTTGGAATAAATGCGCTGGCGATCGCCTAAACTAAAATCACGTCCTTGTTCTAACCAAGCAGCAATTTCCGGGTCATGCCAAAACAAAGGATCAATCCAAGCCAAATTATGCCAAGCTAGTAAATCACCATAATCTGACAATTGCCAGTTTGCTAAACACCATTGCTGTCCCTGTTCCTGTCTTTGATAATATAACTGGGCATAACGAGGATGGGGATCAATCAAAGTATGATGGTTAGCATCAAAGAAATGTTGAATAATAAACTCTTTTTGTTCCCGGGTCAACTGTTCCACAGCAGTCAAACTAGCAGTTAAATAGGGGTCAAAAGCCGTACCCGCAACATAATCCTCCAGTTGTAATATTAAAGAAGGTACTAAATTTACCGTTTGGTGCAACTTAGGATACTTTTCTAACAATAATACTAAATCCAAATAATCCTTAGTTCCATGTAAACGGACCCAAGGCAAGCGATACTGTTGACTAGTCACCAGAGAACTGCCATTTTCAGGAGACTTGTACAAAGGTTGATGTTGATGCCAGATAAATGCAACGTGGAGAGGATGAGACATAAGATTTATAAAAGAGTAGTAATAGGTAATAGGTAATAGGTAATGGGTAATGGGTAATGGGTAATAGGAATATCTTACCAATCACCAATTACCAATTACTCACGGGTTAGATAACTTGCTCTACTTCAGAGATTTCAGGAATCATTTCCTTGAGACGACGTTCAATACCCATTCTCAAAGTCATAGTCGAACTGGGACAAGAACCACAAGCACCCTGTAACCGGAGTTTAACAATTGGTCCATCTAATTCGACAATTTCTACGTTACCACCATCAGAAATGAGATAAGGGCGCATTTCATCTAGTACGGTTTCTACATTTTCTAGCGTTAATTGCATTGTTCCTGTCCTACTTCTTGATAAATTGGTAATTATCCGAGTTGCTAATGATCTAGTTTAGGCTGATAATTGTCCGTTGTCCGTTTTCAGTTGTCACTTAACTGAATCTGAGAATAAACAAACTCAGTAATTGATTGCGGAGTTTCAGTTTTTCCGTCTTCATACTCTGCCACTACCTGGTTTGTCAAAATGTAATAATCACCAAACTTTTGATATGTATCCGTAAATTTGAGAATGCTATTAACATCACCTGTTTGCGAATTACGAAAAACCACATGATAAGCAGAAGGGATATAACCGCAGTCTGTAGCTAGAAAATCATCATAATTCATCTCCAAGGCCATACGACCCATAACCCGAACCTCTTGATATATTTTTTGGTTACGGATTTGATAGTGAGAATCAGTATTCCCACCCTTGACAAAAACCATTACCCCATCATTTTCTACAGACTCACCTAAAATAAACTGATGTTGACCATAGGAATCTAAAAAACTGGTTTTTTGACAGCGGGTAACTACTTCCTGTAACTGAATATCAATTCCTGCTGCTATTTGTTGATCTGCGACTTCTGTAACTTGTATATTCAGGCTGGGGTCAATCTGAATCTTACCACTATAAACCTCACCTTCCTGTAGCAGTTGCACATTGGCAGCATAGCCAGGAAAATTCTCATCCCAAGTGTAACGACTTTCATAAGCAGTTTGAAATAAAGTTTCTGCTGTTGACTGAATTGCCATATCACCACTTTGACTGCACTTCTCTAATAGTTTAATGCAAAGTTGTTGTTTTTTAAATTATACAGAAATATATTTGTGTTTTTACGTGGGATGTGGTAATTGGCAGCTTTCCAGAGGATTATATTTACCTAGTCTACTTCTAAAATAGCATAAATTAAAATGTCAGAATCAGGATGTCCAGGATTTGAGGATTTTCAGGATAAAAATAATATTCTCTTCGTGTGTTCCTGTGTGTTATGTTTCGCGCAAAGTCGCAAAGGGGCAAAGACGCAAAAATGTAAATCTTTTATACAATCAATTCTGCTGGCCTTTTTATCTCACCTAAAGACGCAAAGACAAACCAAAAATCTCACAATCACATCCTGTTAATCCTTAAATCCTGGACATCCTGATATGGCTACGCCACGCTTCGCTATCAGACAAAATTTTAATTAATTACATCATTAACAGTCATCCATTAATTTGTAAATTTTGCGGATTGTTGAGAATAAAATGATTATCTTCTTTGACTAAATCACCTATACAGTGAATTGGCAACCTTTCTTGATAAGCTTTAATAGCTAAGATATAATCCTGATTATTTAAAACTGTTTTAATTTCTTTTAATTTCTCAAACACTGCACCTAATAATGTAATTTCTCCTCTCAGTTTATCAATTTCTGGAGTGGCGATTTGCATGACAACACCTTGAACAGTAAAGTTAGGATAATTGGTGATAAATTCGCTTAAAATATCAAATTGATCTCTATTTTCTACTATCTCTAATGTTTTCAAAATATCGCTAATTCTTTCAGCATAATCTCCTAAATTATGTTGGAGAGGTAGCAAAATTTCATATCCATCTGCGGTGTCTTTTTTTAATCGCCAAATTGCCCCAGCATCATTATAAATTCTTCCTGTTTCTTGCCATCCTGTAGCTTGCAGGTGTGTCTGGATAATATCAGGTTGAACTGTTGTGAGTATTTGACTATCTTTGATAGTAACTTTCATGGCAAATCTTTGATCGCCCTAATGTATGTGATGCTAAATTGTTCCTTTTGTTGATTAATATCCATTAAATTAGAAATCTAAAATCAAATTAAAACACTCCTAACAATACCCCAAAAATTCTTTTGTCAGAATCAGGATGTCCAGGATTTAAGGATGTACAGGATGGGTATTTACTGTTATTTTAACATATTAATTGTCAGAATCAGGATATCCAGGATTTAAGGATGTACAGGATGGGTATTTACTGTTATTTTAACATATTAATTGTCAGAATCAGGATATCCAGGATTTAAGGATGTACAGGATGGGTATTTACTGTTATTTTAACATATTAATTGTCAGAATCAGGATGTCCAGGATTTAAGGATGTACAGGATGGGTATTTACTGTTATTTTAACATATTAATTGTCAGAATCAGGATGTCCAGGATTTAAGGATGTACAGGATGGGTATTTACTGTTATTTTAACATATTAATTGTCAGAATCAGGATGTCCAGGATTTAAGGATGTACAGGATGGGTATTTACTGTTATTTTAACATATTAATTGTCAGAATCAGGATGTCCAGGATTTAAGGATGTACAGGATGGGTATTTACTGTTATTTTAACATATTAATTGTCAGAATCAGGATGTTCAGGATTTAAGGATGTACAGGATTTTCATTATCTCAATATTGTCTGTCAAAATTATCCTTAACTACCTCTTGACAAAGTTCTGAATTTAGCCTATCATTGAATTATAGTGGGAATCTGTGTCGCCATATATAGTCATGTTATTAACAGGCTCATAGAAAAACAGATATCAAACATTCCCAAAAACTCATCAACCCAACCATTATCAAACATCCTGTTAATCCTTAAATCCTGGACATCCTGATTCTGACAAAATATTATTGTTATCATCCAGAGCCTCCCGTGGGCATTCCCCGGCAGAGCCAGGGAACGAGGGAAATATAGTGGAGGCAGAGCCTCCCGTGAGCATTCCCCAGCAGAGCCAAGGAACGAGGGAAAATCTCACAATCACATCCTGTTAATCCTTAAATCCTGGACATTATCTCGACTTCGCTCGATAACCACCTGATTCTGACAAAATATTATTGTTATCATCCAAAGCCTCCTGTGAACATTCCCCAGCAGAACCAGGGAAAGAGGGAAAATCTCACAATCACATCCTGTTAATCCTTAAATCCTGGACATCCTGATTCAGACAAAATCACAATTAACATCACCAAAGAAACTCCCTACAACCCTTTTAATAAAGCCATTATTTGTTCATAAAGGGCAGTATTCCCTTGAGCCATGAACAATTGCGCTGCTCGTTGCAGGTCTTCTCTGGCTTTTTGTTTGTCACCAAGTTGATAATAAACATATCCCCGTCCAACGTAGGCTAGGGCATAGTTAGGATTAATCTTGATAGCTTGGGTGTAATCATCTATTGCTCCTGGCTTATCTCCTAATTGATAACGGACAATTCCCCGGTTGTTGTAGGCTAGGGCTAAGTTAGGATTAAACTTGATAGCTAGGTTGTAATCATCTATTGCTCCTGGCTTATCTCCTAATTCATCACGGACATTTCCCCGGTTGTTGTAGGCTAGGGCATAGTTAGGATTAATCTTGATAGCTTGGTTGTAATCATCTATTGCTCCTGGCTTATCTCCTAATTCATTACGGACATTTCCCCGGTTGTAGTAGGCATCGGCATAGTTAGGATTAATCTTGATAGCTAGGTTGTAATCATCTATTGCTCCTGGCTTATCTCCTAATTCATTACGGACATTTCCCCGGTTGTAGTAGGCATCGGCATAGTTAGGATTAATCTTGATAGCTAGGTTGTAATCATCTATTGCTCCTGGCTTATCTCCTAATTCATTACGGACATTTCCCCGGTTGTAGTAGGCATCGGCATAGTTAGGATTAATCTTGATAGCTAGGTTGTAATCATCTATTGCTCCTGGCTTATCTCCTAAATCATCACGGACAATTCCCCGGTTGATGTAGGCTTGGGCATAGTTAGGATTAAACTTGATAGCTAGGTTGAAATCATCTATTGCACCCTGCTTATCTCTTAATTCATAACGGACAATTCCCCGGTTGTAGTAGGCACCAGCATAGTTAGGATTAAACTTGATAGCTTGGTTGTAATCATCTATTGCTCCTTGCTTATCTCCTAATTCATTACGGACAGTTCCCCGGTTGTTGTAGGCTTGGGCTAAGTTAGGATTAATCTTGATAGCTTGGTTGTAATCATCTATTGCTCCTGGCTTATCTCCTAATTCAGCACGGACAATTCCCCGGTTGGTGTAAAATGCTGCACGGGGACTAAGTTCAATGGCTTTATTTATCGCTGCTGCTGCTTCTTTATATCTTTTTAAATCCCTTAAAACTAAATACTTCTCATTATACAAATTAGGATTATTGGGCTGGAGTTGAATGGCTTGATTTATGGCTGCTAAGGCTTTATCCAGTTGGTTTGATTTTCTATAAACTAAACTTAAATTATCCCAAGCAGGAACAAAATTAGGTTGAGACTTCACCGCTTGCTGTAATGCAGTTATAGCCTCTGGATAGTCTCCACTCCAATATAACGCCAAACCCTTACCATAATAAGCCAGGTGAATAAACTTTGGTTTCTGCTTAATTGCTGCGTCAAAAGCCTGTATTGCTTCTGGATAACGACCTAACCGCCACAGTTGATTTCCCCTTTCTAACCATTGACTGGCGGTAGTATTGCCTTGGGAAACATCTACTGATAAAATCGCTGTTTGAATAGACTTAACTTTTTGTTGATTTAGTTCTGGTGTTGGGGTGGTTTCTATCTTTTGGGCTTGGGTATTCAGTCGGGTAGCTAATGCCAAAAATGTACTCACCGGAATACCCAAACTATTACCTAATTGGATAGTTTCTTGACTACTACTATTATTATCAATAGCAGCTTGTCCCTCAGTTCTGCCATGAATACCAATGACTCGCCCTTGGGAATCTAAAACAGGTCCCCCACTCATACCGCCAAAGGTGATACTACTATAAACTAATTCATATCCTCCTGTTAAAGAAGCTGCTGCTTGGGCTGTACCAGAACTATTATTGTTAAAATCTGATTGGGTAGTAGTTAATAATCCTGTTTCCTTACTATAAATTTGTCCCAATGTGAACCGCCAAGGTGATTTTTCTCCTAACCTGGGATAACCCGCCGTGAACATATATTCATCATCTTTAGTGGGATAATTTGCTAAAGTCGCAACTTGATAATTTTCCCCACTGGTGAATTTAACTACTGCTAAATCTACCCCTGCTTCTAATTTAATGGTGCTGGGTTCTACGGGATATTGTTTACCATCTACTGTGAGGATTTTATAAGTATTTGGCTCACATGGTCCTACTTTATCTGGTGGTTTACAAACTACATGAGCAGCAGTTAAAACGGTGTAAATATCTCCTTGTTTAGCGATAATAATTCCTGAACCATTCCTACCGCTACTGCTATCAATTCTGACGGTAATTTGTTTAGCTTTTGCTTCTAATTCTCCTAACCACCCTGTTAATGGTACTTCTGCTATTGTCTGTTTAATATCTGGTATAGGTAAATTATAAGCGGTGAGAACTTCTGGTTTGACCTGACCTAAAACGGTTTTAATGGGTATTCCCCAACTCAGTTTTCTAAATTCCTGAATTTCTGTATTTGTGGGGCGTTTTCCGTTGGTATAAATATAAGCAGTATTGGACAAAGGATAGGAACTAATCCCATTAATTCCTATTAAATTTCCTGTATTACTAATAATTGCACCGCCACTCATTCCTTGTTGAATATCGCTGGTATAGCCAATTTCATAACCATCTTTTAAACTCGGTTGAGAAATTATTTGTTGTACTTTTCCTGTTGTCAATACTAATTTATCCTCAGATACAGCATATCCTGCGGCCATAACTGGTGTTTCTAAGTTAATATCAAAGGAGGCGATTCTGTCAGCAATTTCTGATGGTAAACAATATTTTTGATTAGATGTAAATTCTACTATGGCTAAATCGAATTTATCAAAGTTAGTATTAGGTAAAATCTTAGCTGCATATTTTTGACCATCGGCTGTGATAATATTGATATTATTAATTCTTCTGACAACGTGGGAATTAGTCACTACTAAATAAGAATTACCTTTTTTAGCGAAAATTGTCCCGGAAGCGCCTCTTTCTTTGTCTCTGACTCTAACTGTAATTTGTTTAGCAATGGTTTGTAATTGTGGGTCTGAATAAATACCGTTTTCTGGGTCTGCTGGTCGTAATTTGCACCTTTGTGAGGTCTGTGTAAGTAGTTTTGTTGTCTTGGTTTGGGTTTCTATTGCTGACACTGGATAAGGTAGCAGCAGTAAGCAGGAGATAATAGCGATTTGACGTTTCATGATTAGTTAAATAGTGTTTTTATCAGTAGTGATTTACCCCCCTTAATCCTCCCTTGTAAAAGGGGGAAACCGGAGTTTACTTCCCGTAAAGGGGGGAAACCGGAATCCTGTCCCCTCTCCTTCGCAAGGGGAGGGTTAGGGTGGGGTATTTTGTTATTTAGAGATATTTTTGAGATATTCACCCAGATTTAAGTAAGTATTTTCACCTGAATTTTGCCAAGTTAGGTCTGAAGTTCTACCTTCTCTGATATCCTCAAGTTCAGCTAGAACTGTAGTGGGATTTACACCTGGTCTGACGCTAAATAAAATATTGTTTTTATTGCATTCACCAGGTTTAGCCGCACAGATAACTCCCAAACCATTCAACCTACCGGTAGTTAAATAATCTAATCGGCCTTGTTCGTAAAATTGCTGGAATTTTTTACTTACTTGTTCACAGCGTCTTTTAGGAGTCCATTCGCTACTGGGAAAGGAGTCAGATTTCCAAGCAATTATGGGTACATAAGGGTTAGGTTTTTTGTCGGGAACGAAGGCCATGGTAGTGGGAACTCTTTCCGTATTACCTTGGTAAGAAATTGAACGACAAGCAAAACTAACTTCTTGCTTGGGAATCTCTTGACTCAAACCGGGGTTAACACTCAGGGTAACTGTTAATGCGGTGAATGCTAAGGTATTAGTTAATGCTGGTAGTTGCATAATGTTTGACCTTTGATTACTGAATTTTGGTGATTATGGTGCTACTTTTATTTAAACTTTATAGGTGTTGGTGAGTGAAAATATGAATTTTCCTCACCCAGAGGCGCGGAGACGGGGAGTTTGAGACATGGAATTTTTGATTTTCATGTCTCAATTCAGCAAGGCTACTTGATACACACATAATTGATTATATACTAATCTTTTGAAAATATTCAGATATTTACTCGGAAGTTAATTTTATGATACAATCCAACTTGATGGATTAATCCTGTACCTCTATCATGTACTATTGTACCCGACCGCACTGCCCTAGTCCCGAAAACCGTTTTCCCGACTCTCCAGACCCTCACACTACGTCGGGAATATTCTGTCAAGCTTGTGGAATGCCTCTAATATTAAGGGGGAAAAGAGGACATTATCAAACTATTAAACCTGTGGGAAAAGGAGGATTTGGTGCTACTTTTCAAGCTATTGATTTAGATTCTGTGAATCAGCGTCAATGTGTAATCAAACGACTGAATATTAAAATTGATGAAATTCGAGAAGAATATAAGAACCCGGAAATTGTTGACAAAATTGTTGAAGGAATCAAAGCAGCTTTTGAACGAGAAGCTCAGGTTTTAGAAGTTTTAGGTGATAAGAGCGGGAATATTCCCAGTTTATATGATTATTTTTCCTTTACCGCTCCTGCTTTTGGTCAACAAGAAGAACTTGAGTTTAAATATTTAGTACAACAGTATATTGAGGGTGAAAATCTATCTCAGGAACTCAGAAGAAAAGGTCGTTTTTCCGAAACAGAGATTTTAGATTTTTTAAAGCAAATTTTAACGGTTTTACAATTTATTCATGACCAAAATTCTATTCATCGAGATATTAAACCTAGTAATATTGTTAGGGAAACAGCAACACAAGAACTATTTTTAATTGATTTTGGGGCGGTGAAACAAGTTGTTTCTGGTGAAACAAATATAAAAAAATCTCTACCTATTTTTACAAAGGTGTACGCTTCTCCTGAACAAAGGGAAGAAGGAAGAATAGGAGAAGTTTATCCGTCTAGTGATTTATATAGTTTGGCTGTTACTTGTCTGGAGTTACTCACAGGTACAACTCCCGTTGATTACCTTAACAATAATTACCGAAATTGGCGACAACAAGCTAGTAAAATTATTAGCCCTTCTCTAGATAATATTTTAGATAAAATGCTCAAGGTTAACCCTAGACACCGTTTTCAGTCAGCAGCAGAAGTTATGACGGCTGTAAATGAATATCGAATAACTACACCACGGACTGAACCAACGACAATTATTCCTAAACAACTTAAAACATTACAACCTTTACTGATCAAATCGGTGTTTTTAATAATTCCAATAATTGCGGGTGTGATAGGTGTTAATAGTTATTTGCAATCATCAACTAAAGTAGTAGAAGTAGTAGAGGTAGTAGAATATGCAAAATCTGGGATTAAGTTTAAATATCCTAAAAATTGGCAAGAAACGCCAGCCATAGATAAATTAACGCGAATTATTCCCAAAAATATGATCTCATCTTCTCTAACTCCAGAGTTTTTTATCACTATAGATGAGTTATTCCAGTCGGAGACTTTGGCAGATTATACTAAGTTTTCTATCAGACAAATTGAAGCATTAGGACAAAATGCGAAAATTATCAAATCTGGACAAATACAACTTGGTGAAACACAAGGTTATCAAGTAGTTTATGAGTTCAGAGACAATATCCACAAGCTAAATTTCCAAGAAATGCAAGTATGGATTGTTAATGGTAAAAAAGCCTATATTCTTACCTATCGCGCTGAAGACAAATCCTATCCAGAGTTTGCGAAAACTGTGGAAGACACTATAATTAAATCCTTTAGACTGGAAAAACCCACCTCTGACAAACCCATAAGTCCAATCTGGTAATTAAGTCTTAATTACAAAAAAAGGGAATAGGGAACAGGGAACAGGGAACAGGGAACAGGGAACAGGGAACAGGGAACAGGTTACAGGTTACAGGTTACAGGTTACAGGTTACAGATAAAAAACACCGACAACTGACGACTTATTACTCCACATTGGGCAATAATACTACATTTTAAAGATGTGAAGACCGATCTAGCTATTCCGCCAAATATTTTTACAATGATCCTATTAAACGGTAGTTTGTTATTCTAAAAGCTTATGCAGCCGACTAACCCCAATCAATTTACAGAAAAAGCCTGGGAAGCGATCGCTCACACCCCCGATGTGGCCAAACAGTATCAGCAACAGCAGTTAGAAAGTGAACATCTGATGAAAGGGTTACTGGAACAGGAAGGACTGGCCAGTGCGATTTTCACCAAAGCCGGCGCAAACTTGCAAAAAGTCCGTGATCGGACTGAGCAGTTTATTCAACGTCAACCCAAGGTATCCGGTTCTAGCACTTCCGTATATTTAGGACGCAGTTTAGATACATTGTTAGACCGGGCAGAAAAATATCGTCAAGAATTTAAAGACGAATTTATTTCTATTGAACATTTATTACTAGGTTACGCCAAAGATGACCGTTTTGGCAAGAGTCTCTGTCAAGAATTTGGTTTAGACGAAAACAAACTCAAAAATATTATTAAAGAAATTCGGGGGAAACAAAAGGTGACTGACCAAAATCCAGAAGGTAAATATCAATCACTAGAGAAGTACGGTCGGGATCTCACGGAAGCCGCCCGCAAAGGTCAACTAGACCCGGTAATCGGTCGTGATGATGAAATTAGACGTACAGTACAAATTCTCTCCCGCAGAACCAAAAATAACCCGGTTTTAATTGGTGAACCTGGGGTGGGGAAAACTGCAATTGCGGAAGGTTTGGCACAGCGCATAGTTGCGGGTGATGTTCCCCAATCTCTCAAAGATCGTAAACTCATTAGTTTGGACATGGGGGCTTTAATTGCGGGGGCTAAATTCCGAGGTGAATTTGAGGAACGTCTCAAGGCCGTATTAAAGGAAGTCACAGAATCTGGTGGCAATATTGTCTTATTTATTGATGAAATTCATACCGTTGTTGGTGCAGGTGCTACCCAAGGGGCGATGGATGCGGGGAACTTATTAAAACCCATGTTAGCGCGAGGTGAGTTACGCTGTATTGGGGCGACAACTTTGGATGAATACCGCAAATATTTAGAGAAGGACGCGGCTTTAGAAAGACGCTTTCAACAAGTTTATGTAGATCAGCCTAATGTGGTTGATACAATTTCCATTTTACGCGGTTTGAAAGAACGTTATGAAGTCCATCATGGGGTGAGAATTTCTGATAGTTCTCTTGTGGCTGCGGCTACTTTGTCTAATCGTTATATTAGCGATCGCTTTCTCCCTGACAAGGCCATTGATTTAGTAGACGAAGCCGCTGCTAGACTGAAAATGGAGATTACTTCTAAACCTGAAGAACTGGATGAAATAGACCGGAAAATTCTGCAATTGGAAATGGAAAAACTCTCTTTACAAAAAGAAAGTGATCCTGCTTCCCGTGAACGTTTGGAAAGATTAGAAAAAGAACTAGCTGACTTAAAGGAAGATCAAAGAACTCTCAGCAGTCAATGGCAATCTGAAAAAGATATTATCACTAAAATTCAGTCCATCAAAGAAGAAATTGACCGCGTAAATTTAGAAATTCAACAAGCCCGAAGTGAGAGAAACCAGGATCTCACGAAGGCTTCGGAATTACAGTATAGCAAATTACCAAATTTACAAAACCAATTACAATCCGTAGAAACCGAACTTTCCCACACCCAAGGTACAGGAAAATCACTATTACGGGAAGAAGTCACGGAAGCCGATATTGCGGAAATTATTTCTAAATGGACAGGTATTCCCCTGCATAAATTAGTAGAATCAGAAAAAGAAAAACTGTTACATTTAGAAGATGAATTACATCATCGTGTTGTCGGTCAACAGGAAGCTGTTACTGCTGTAGCAGACGCTATCCAACGTTCTCGCGCTGGACTTTCTGACCCCAACCGTCCCATTGCTAGTTTTGTATTTTTAGGTCCCACAGGTGTTGGTAAAACTGAACTCGCTAAAGCTTTAGCGGCTTATATGTTCGACACTGAGGAAGCCATGGTACGGATTGATATGTCCGAATACATGGATAAACATAATGTTTCCCGTTTAATCGGTGCGCCTCCTGGATATGTGGGCTATGAAGAGGGAGGACAATTAACCGAGGCCATTCGTCGTCGTCCTTATGCGGTGATTTTATTCGACGAAATCGAGAAAGCGCACCCTGACGTTTTTAACATTTTCCTACAAATTCTTGATGATGGTCGGGTGACAGATGCCCAAGGTCGCACAGTGGACTTTAAAAATAGTATCATCATTATGACCAGTAATATCGGTTCTCAATATATCCTTGATGTAGCTGGGGATGACACCCGTTACGATGAAATGCGGAATCGGGTTATGGAAGCGATGCGAAATAGTTTCCGTCCAGAATTTTTAAATCGTCTGGACGAATTAATTATTTTCCACAGTTTACAAAAATCAGAATTACGGCATATTGTCCAGTTACAGGTAGATAGGTTAAAACAAAGATTAACTGACAGAAAAATATCTTTGAAATTATCGAGTTCTGCCCTGGACTTTTTAGCAGAAGTAGGATATGATCCGGTATTTGGTGCAAGACCGTTAAAAAGGGCTATTCAGCGGGAATTAGAAACCCAAATAGCCAAGGCCATCTTACGGGGTGATTTTAGTGACGGTGACACTATTTTTGTAGATGTGCAAAATGAGCGTCTTTCCTTTAATCGCTTACCCGCAGAAGTGTTTACGGGTTAGAGCCAGGGGTTCAGGGGTGCAGGGGAGAAGTATTTTTCTTGCTACTGACCACTGACCACTGACTACTGACTACTGACTACTGACTACTAAGCAACTTAAAATGAAGAACCTGGTTCTTCTAAAAATTCCTCCTCCTCTGGGGTGGAAATACGTCCTAAAATGGCGTTACGATGGGGAAAACGACCAAATCGGGCAATTATTTCTTGATGTCGAAAAGCTGAAGCGATCGCTTCAGCACTATCAGGATCATGACTAAGTTGTTGAAACAGCTTAATACACTTCCGTTGATCATCTGGGTTTTCACTGTGTTCAAAGGGTAGATAAATAAACCAGCGTTGTACAGCCAATAGTTGTCTATCATAGCCCTTGTCTATAGCCTGTTTTGCTAATGACAGTGCTTCCCAATCCGTTGCAAAGGCTTGAAGAGTATCACGAAACATATTCCGGGGAAATTGATCCAGCAATAGAATTAAAGCCAGACAGGTTTGGGGTGTGTTCATCCAATCATGCAAATATCCTGCTACCGCTTTTTGGTAAGCTTCTAGAAACAGGTTGCGGACTTTACTATCGAAATCTGGTTGTTTATCAAACCAGAATGGTTGAATTTTCCCATAGTTGGGGTCATTTGCATGACCAAACCAAAAATCCAAAATGGTAGTTGCCTGGGACATTGCTATTATTTATGATTACAAAGCACTTGTCGCATTTTACAGAGATTTGCTGGCAATTCCAAATTCATGGCTTGTTGAATAAAAATTGACGGAATGGGAATATTGGGGGTGGCTTGTACAGTGTAAGCTAATAGAGTACCATTACCCATGTCTTTAAGTTCTAAATTAGCATGAAAATCTGTAAATGTGCCTCTTTCCATGCGAAACTGAACCTGTTGTCCTACTACTTCCACCACACGCAGATAAATTTCTACTTGAGCCGTGAAAAATAAAAAAGCTTTTTGTGCAGATTGATACAGACGTTTAATATCTCCTTTAGAGATAACTTCGCTTTTAGTAATGTCAGGAAAATATTGTACCCAACGGGGGTAATCTGTAATTTGTTGCCAAACATGAGATCTAGTTAAGGGAATATACATACAAGCGGTAACAGCACCACCCCAGTTAGTATGGGATTTCGTTTGTAGTAATACTTCACCCTGAATCAATAATCTCTGCTGATCTTGATTCCAGAGTATATCTGATAATGGTAAGTTGGCATCAGCTATACTTTTAAGATTGGAGTTTGACATATATGATATTCTCGCAGATATAGTAATTTTGGCGACTTTTTCACCGATTTTTTATTTGGGCTTAATTGAATTTACGTCGCTTGATTTTAATTACAGTCAAATTCATGGATTTTTCGCAGACAATTAGTCTAAAGTTGATTTTAAATGATCAGATCATAATTTCTGCATCAGCGCGTAAATTGGAGTTAAGAGGAAAACACCGTGAGTCAATCTTCCTTAAGTGGCAAATTAATCCAGGGTTTTGGTATTCTCTTGGGTATAAGTGTAGCCCTATTTCTACTCAGAGGTTTTGGTATTATTACTAATTTTCCTGGTGGTTTAATTACTTTACTGTTTTTTGGGGCGATCGCATTGGCAATTTTAAGTTATTGTTCAAAAAGATGGTGGCGTTTATAGGCAAAGAAGATGCAAAAATATATATGCAGCTTATGCGGTTATATCTATGACCCAGAAATAGGTGATGAAGATAGCGGTATAGCACCAGGAACAGCTTTTAAAGATATTCCAGATGATTGGGTTTGTCCGGTTTGTGCCGCCCAAAAAGATGACTTTGAGTTATATGAAGAGTAATATGGAGACAGATCCTCATCCTCTTGCAGAAGTTGGGGATCTGGATATTACGGAAACTTGTGATTTTTGATTTTGTTACCCTTGCAAATTGTCGTTATTGGTGGTGGGGCTGCGGGATTTTTCGGTGCGATCGCTTGTGCTGAAGCTAATCCCCAAGCTCATGTTACTTTAATTGAAGCCAGTCGTCAACCCTTGGCGAAAGTGCTAATTTCCGGTGGAGGTCGTTGTAATGTTACTCATGCTTGTTTTGAACCACAGCGTTTAGTCCAGAATTACCCTAGAGGTGGTAAAGCCTTATTAGGTGCATTTACCCGCTTTCAACCTTTAGATACTATTGCTTGGTTTGCGGCTCATGGGGTAAACTTAAAAACTGAAGCTGATGGCCGAATGTTCCCCATTACAGATCGAGCGGAAACTATTGCGGAATGTTTGATTAAAGCTGCTTTTGCGGCTAAAATAGAAATCTGCATTGGTACACCTGTAACTGTTGTCACTCGCAAAAATGACAGTTTTGAAATTCTCCTCAAATCAGGAGAAAGTAAAAAATGCGATCGCTTACTTTTGGCTACAGGTAGTAGTTTAGCTGGGTATAAAATCGCTAGGGAATTAGGTCATGAAATTGAACCTCCTGTACCCTCTCTTTTTACCCTGAATATTGCAGATAGTCAATTACGGGAATTAGCAGGAATTAGCGTTAATTCTGTAAATTTACGGTTATCCCTTCCAGGTAAAACCCAATTACAACAAACAGGACCCTTATTAATTACCCATTGGGGTGTAAGTGGTCCAGCAGTGTTGAAACTGTCCGCTTGGAGTGCGAGGATTCTCCATGACCACCGCTATCAATGTCAATTATTAATCAATTGGTTGCCGGAATTATCACAGGAGGAAGTGAGAGAAAAACTTTTAAATGTAAAATCGACATGGGGAAAAAAAGCGATCGCCTTACATCGTGGTGTAGAATTACCTCATCGTCTTTGGCAATATCTGATTAACCGTGTCAATATTACCACAGAAGATCGTTGGGCAGCCATATCTAATAAAACTTTAAATCAGCTAGTCCAGGAAATATCTCAGGGAGAATACGCAATTAAAGGTAAAGGTGTATTTAAAGAAGAATTTGTCACTTGTGGAGGTATCAACCTCAAAGAAGTTAACTTTAAAACAATGGAAAGTAAATTAGTACCGGGCTTGCATTTTGCGGGGGAAATATTAGATATTGATGGCATCACTGGTGGCTTTAACTTCCAAAGTGCTTGGACAACCGCATATTTAGCTGGTCAGTCCATGATCAAAACAACACAAGACAATTAACCTATTTCTGGCTTTGGGCTTTTGCGTGAGACAAAAATCTGTAGAAATTTTTAGTAAATAATTATGAAATTAAGTAAAATCATCAGCCAACTTGGCCAAGCTGTTAAAGCCGAAAGCCTGACTATACAACCAGATCAGGATTTAGAAATTACTGGAGTTGCTGCCATAGATGAAGCTAAATCTGGTACTTTGAGTTATGTAGAAGGGACAAAATTCGCGTCTTTGATTGATTCTACCGGTGCAAGTGCTTTGATTTTACCAGAAGATGAAAAATTGCAAATCCAAGCAACGGCCAGGGGTATTGCATGGTTAACAACTACAGAACCACGCTTACTATTTGCCAAAGCGATCGCTCTATTCTATCAACCATACCATCCTAGTGCAGAAATTCATCCTACCGCAGTTATTCACCCCACAGCCCACATCGGGAATAATGTTTATATTGGTCCTCATGTCGTCATTTCTCAAGGTGTGGAAATTGGCAATTTGGCCATAATTCACCCCAATGTCGTTATTTATCCAGAAGTGAAAATAGGCAATCATACCATCCTACACGCTAATTGTACCATTCATGAACGAAGTTTAATTGGTGCAGATTGCGTCATTCATAGCGGCGCTGTCATTGGTGCAGAAGGCTTTGGTTTTGTTCCTACCCCCACAGGTTGGTTAAAAATGGAACAATCTGGTTATACTGTTTTAGAGGATGGAGTCGAAGTAGGTTGTAATACAGCCATAGACCGTCCCGCAGTGGGAGAAACGAGAATTGGTAAAAATACCAAAATTGATAATTTAGTCCAGATAGGACATGGTAGTAAAATCGGGGCTGGTTGCGCCATAGCAGGTCAAGCAGGTATGGCTGGAGGTGTAAAAGTTGGAAATGGGGTAATTTTAGCTGGACAAGTGGGAATTGCCAATCAGGTAAAAATTGGAGACAGAGCCATAGCTTCGGCTCAAAGTGGTGTCCACAAAGACGTAGCACCGGGGGAAATTGTTTCTGGTACTCCAGCGGTATCCCACAAAATATACCTGAAAGCATCGGCAATTTATAGCCGATTACCGGAAATATATCAATTTTGTCAACGATTACAACGAAAATTAGGTAATGGGTAAGAATTTTCGAGAATTTTAAATTCCGCCGTGAGGTATAGTTATTTTAAGAATTTTTTCAGTAGACTCAAACTATGAAAAAGCTGATTAATCGGCCAGAAAACTTCGTCCGGGAAAGTCTCCAGGGTATGATGTTAGCACATAGGGATTTAATTAAAATCAACTATGAGCCGACATTTGTTTATAGAGCCGACGCTCCCATACAGGGAAAGGTAGCTATTATCTCTGGAGGTGGTAGTGGTCACGAACCCATGCACAGCGGCTTTGTTGGTCAAGGAATGCTAGATGCTGCTTGTCCTGGAGAGATTTTTACCTCACCCACCCCTGACCAAATGTTAGCAGCCTCAACACAGGTAGATGGTGGCGCTGGTATTCTTTATATTGTTAAAAATTATAGCGGTGATGTGATGAACTTTGAAATGGCTATAGAATTAGCTCATAGTCAAGGTATCCGCACTGCCAATATTTTAATTGATGATGATATAGCTGTTAAAGATAGTCTTTATACTCAAGGCCGACGGGGTGTAGGCACAACAGTATTAGCAGAAAAAATTTGTGGAGCAGCAGCAGCAGAAGGATATAATTTACATCAATTGGCAGATTTGTGTAGAAAAGTGAATGTCAATGGTAGAAGTATGGGTATAGCTTTGAGTTCCTGTACAGTTCCTGAAAGAGGAACACCTACTTTTATTTTAGGTGACGATGAAATAGAATTAGGAATTGGTATTCATGGAGAACCAGGAAGAGAACGAGTTCCCCGGAAATCAGGTGATGAAATTACGGAGATTTTAGTAAATTCTCTTATTAGAGATACAAATTATAGTCGGATAGTCCGGGAGTGGGATGATAAAATTGGCTGGGTAGATTTGGAACTATTAAATAAACCATTGCAAAAAGGCGATCGCCTCTTGGCTTATGTTAATAGTATGGGTGGGACTTCCATTGCGGAACTCTATCTCGTCTATCGTCAACTCGCAGAAATCTGTGAATTGGAAGGACTGCAAATCGTGCGAAATCTAATTGGACCCTACATGACATCATTAGATATGCAAGGTTGCTCCATCACACTGCTAAAATTGGATGATGAGATGATCCGTCTTTGGGATAGACCAGTCAAAACGCCAAGTTTACGCTGGGGGGTTTAAAATGGTTACTCAGGTGCAAATCATCGCCTGGTTACAAGTGTTTGCTCATGTAATTGAGCATCATAAGGAGCAGTTGACAGAATTAGATGCAGCCATAGGTGATGCTGATCACGGTATTAATATGGATCGTGGGTTTAAAAAAATTACCAATATTTTACCCAGTTTTGCCGATCAAGATATTAGCAGTATTTTGAAAACTGTGGGTATGACCTTAATTTCTAGTATTGGTGGTGCCAGTGGTCCATTGTATGGAACTTGGTTTTTAAGAGCCAGTAAAGTCACAAATGGGAAAAAAGAATTAACAGCAGCGGATCTGCTGGAATTACTAAAATCTGGTTTAGATGGTGTAATTGAGCGTGGTAAGGCACAGTTGGGAGATAAAACAATGGTGGATGTATTATCTCCTGCTGTTACAGCTTTTGAACAGGCAATCAGAGATAACTCAAATACTGTTGTCGCTTTAGAGGCATCTGTCACAGCGGCAGAACAGGGATTAAAACAGACTATACCGATGTTAGCAAAAAAGGGTAGAGCGAGTTATTTAGGCGATCGCAGTATCGGACATCAAGATCCCGGTGGTACTTCCGCTTACTGGATGTTGCGGAGTTTATTGGAAGTGGTAGAAGGTTCTGAGGATTAATAGACTGGGAATTAATTCCCAGTCTCATAGCGAAGGTCTAATTTAACTAGGTGGGACAATAGGATCATCATCATCCCCTGCGTAATTAGTAAGGGATGACGAAATTCTGTATAATAATCGTGATTGCACTTGTATAGTTCTGAAGGTATCATCTTCTCTGTTGACTTTCGCAACCTGGGAAGCCAAGATTCCGCGATCATCAAGATTAGTCATTAACTGTTGGCAAACCATAGTAACCTCTTTTTTTGTCCTTACATAAAAAAGTATCTATGACGGCCATTTGATTGTCATCACTAAGTTACTTCAGTGATAAAGTTAATAAAGTTAATAAAGTTAATGCAAATTAAGATACAATCCAGAATATTCTGTGGAGGGAGAACTGGACTATGGATGAACTGGTCATACTATTAAAAGATTGGGTGCAGCGCTTAAAAGGAATAGATCTAAATTTAGATCCTTGTGAAGAAGCAATTTTAAAATATTCTTTGGCAGGAAAATCTTACAGCAAGATGAGTGATGATATTCCGAATTACGAATTAAGCACTATAGCGAATATAAAAGCCCCCAAATTATTCAAACGCTTGCGGGAAGTCACAGACACAGATATTAACAAAAAGAATTGCAAGTTAGTTTTAACACAACTTTTAGAACAAAATAATCAAGAAGTTATAGCAGGAAAAAATAACCATCTTTCAAAGATATTACATAGATCACATCTAAATTTACATGAAGCACCAGATTTCGGTGATTTCTATGGACGTTCTCAAGAACTGAGTGATTTACAAAGATTGATAGTCACAGAAAACAGTCGTGTGGTGGGGGTTTTGGGGATGAGCAAGATTGGTAAAACCGCACTGGTAAGAGAGTTAGTTGAAAATATTTACAGGCATTTTGATTATGTCATTTGGAAGAGTCTTGAGTATTCCCCCGGGTTGGAAGAGATTTTGACTGAGATAGAACGTTATTTCCCAGCCCACAATCCAGAAACAAATATAAATAATAGAATTAGTCATCTAATTAATCACTTAAATCAGCATCGTTGTTTGCTAATTTTTGATAAATGGGAAGCAGTAACAGGAAATGGTGAAGCATCGGCACAACAACAAGAAAATTACTCTAATTATGAAAAATTTTTGTCAAAAGTTGGGGAATCAAAACATAAAAGCTGCTTGATTTTTATGAGTATACACAAACCTAGTATCATGGATTTACTTCTGAACAGAAAAAATATTAATGAGTTGTCATTATCTGGATTAAAAAATCAAGAAGCCAAAGCTCTATTGACAAACTTGGGACTTTTTGAACCCGGAATTCAAGCACTGATTAAATGCTGCCAAGGACATCCGTTAGCTTTGAATTTGGCCGCTGAAATGATTAAAAATATCCATAATGGTCAAATTCCTAAATTCCTAGAAGGAACAATTTTTATGCACGATGTCATGCTTGGTATATTAGATAAACAATTTTCTTATTTGTTAAATTTAGAAAGAAATATTATCAAAAAATTAGCTGCTGAACCAGAACCAAAATTAACGCATCAAATATTTAAATATTTTCCCTCTATCCCTCAAGCAGAAATTACTCAAGCTGTCAATAAGTTATGGCAAATTCGTTTAATCGAAAAGGGAGAAATACAAGAATCTGAAGCCCTTTGGATTCTAAATCCTTTAATTAAAAAATATATAAAAAGACGTTATCACTAAAAGGCTAAGTTCAATGAGAAATTTCCGCATAAAAATTCGTAAAGGCTCAATCTTGATCAAAGGATTATCATTAATTTTGCTGATCGGTTTTGTTGCTTGGGGATATTGGATTATTAACCCAAGATTTATTCAACAGATAGTAGAGATATTAGATATTACTCCCACTTGGTGCAAAAATTTTGAATTAAATGATAATTTCTCCTGTGGAGAAGAAAGTCTTTTCACTCAAGAAAAATTCCCATTTTTTTTAGAAGGTAAATTTCAACAAGCTGTTGATTTTTTTACTAATGAGAGAAAAAAAGATCAAAATAACCCGGAAACTTTGATCTACCTGAATAATGCCAAATTGATGCAGAAAGGCAGAAAAAGTTACACCATTGCTGTCGTTATTCCTATTAATCAGGATGCTCGAGATTTCGCAGAATCTATTTTAAGAGGTGTTGCACAAGTTCAAGAAGATTTTAACCAAAATACTAATTATCCCGGTCTAAAAATCGTTATTGTTAATGATGCAAATGATCCTAAAACAGTTAATGACTTAGCTCAACGTCTGCTATCTAAAGATGACATAGTGGCAGTTATGGGACATTATACATCCGAACTCACTAAAGAAGCTTTACCTGTTTATCAACACCAGGAAGTTGTTGTTATTTCTGCATCTGCTACAGCTTTACGCGAAACTATTTTAGACGGTAAGAAATATCCCAAAAATTTCTTCTTTCGGACTGTTTCTAGTGTTAAGGTTCAGACTCCCATGTTAATTGAGAAATTGCAATTATCCCAATTAAATACTGGAGAAAAAGTAGCTATTTTTTACACACCAACTAGCACTTATAGTAAATCTGCCTTTGAAGAATTTCGTAATCAATTGGGTGCAAATAAGATCATTGAAAGAGATATATCTATCTCTACTTTTATTGCTAATAATACCTTAAATGACGTTAAGAAACAAGGAGCTAAGGCACTTATTCTCATTCCTGATGGTCGGGTAAATTCTAACAGTATTAAAAACACTTTAAGCTTAATTGATGTTAATCAAGATCAACTACCAATGGCAGGTCAATCGGTTCTCTATGATACTCAAATACTCAATCGAAAAAATATTGTTAAAAAGCTTTTGCTCATCACTCATTGGCATCGTTTAACCAGTCCTAATCAGGAGATGCTTCGCACAGCTAAAGAAGTTTGGGGAACAAGTTCTATAAATGATAAAACCGCAATGTCCTATGATGCTACCTTGGTTTTAACAAAGGCTCTAGAAAAGGTGTCTATAGAAGATCCTTTGCAAGAACAACGATTGGATATACGGGAGCAATTAACCACCTTAAAAGTGACGGGAGGAGCTTCAGGAACTATTTCTTTTGATGACAATGGAGATAGGAAAGAAAACATTTCCCAAATCATCCGTGTTGTCTCTACCGAATGTTCAACCTTTGGGGCTACTTTTGTGCCGATTAACTATAATAAAGCTATAGATTGTCTATAAAATGATAAACTATGAAAATAAACAAGAGAGAAAAACTATGATTGAGCCAGGAGATTTTATCAGCGGTCGTTATTATATTATTCAAGAACTAGGAGACGGAGGTTTTGCTAAGACATTTGAAGCAGATGATTGCGTGAATGGTGATCATAAAGTCATCAAGATTTTAAATTTGGATTACTCCAGTAATCCCAAAATCCTGAAACTATTTGAACAGGAATATAGGGTATTAAGTAATTTAAATCATCCCGGAATACCCAAGGTAGAAATTGATGGATATCTTAAATTTTCATGTCCTCACACTCAAGAAATTTTACATGGTTTAGTCATGGAGAAAATCGAGGGGCAGGATTTGGGCAAATGGCTGAGATTAAATCAAAAAATTGCCAATGAAGCACAAGCTATTGATTGGTTAAAACAATTGACTGATATCTTAGATCATGTTCATAGTCAGAATTATGTGCATCGAGATATTAAACCAGATAACATCATGTTAAAACCTAATGGTCAATTAGTCTTGATTGACTTTGGCATTGTTAAAGAATCTATCCAAAAAACTCAAAGACAAACTATAGCCAATACAATAATTGGAACACTAGGCTATTCTTCACCAGAACAACGACAAGGAACATGGGAATTAAACTATAAATCCGATTTTTTTTCTTTGGGTCGTACTTTTGTTCACTTGCTAACAGCAATTTTTCCCGGCGATCAAAATTTAAAACCAAATTTACTATTTGAGAATGAAGAGTTATTATGGCGAGATCAAGCCATAGGATTTTCCGAACAATTCAAAAATCTCATTGATAATTTAATGGAGTATAACCCCAAAGAAAGACCTAAAAATACCCAAGAAATTTTGTGGTTAATCAAAAAACTTGAAGATAAAAAGCCATTTCCCCCACCAATTGTGTTTTTAAGCTTTACTCTCAATTTCGTTTTTTTGACTTTACTAGCTATGGGAGTTACATTAACTGTAGGGTGGAAAGTTTTATTCCTCGTGATTATCTGTGGGATTGGTGGTTTTTTGGTTACACCTTTGATTAAATATCTTTTTTAAAGATAATTTGCCCAAAATATCTCTCAAAATCCGTAAGTCCGATTAAAGTATGATCAAATATTGAAAACTCTCATGACATGGACTCCCCTTCACGCTAAAATACAGCGTACCATCCACCGCCGTCATCTATTTGAGCGCGACCAACGGCTATTAGTCGCAGTTTCTGGTGGACAAGATTCTTTATGTTTAATTAAATTATTATTAGATATACAACCTAAATGGGCATGGAATTTAGCTATAGCCCATTGTGATCATTGTTGGCGCGAAGATTCCCAGGACAATGCTGATCATGTGGAAAATTTAGCACAAAGTTGGCATATACCCTTTTATCTAGAAACAGCCCATGAACCTGTTAATAGTGAAGCTACAGCCAGAAATTGGCGATATCAAGCTTTAACTAAAATTGCCCAAACTCATCATTATCAATATATAATCACCGGACATACCGCCAGCGATCGCGCAGAAACCCTATTATATAATTTAATTCGTGGTACTGGTGCCGATGGTTTACAAGCTTTAACTTGGCAACGGCCACTAACTGATCATATTATCTTAGTCCGTCCATTGTTAGAAATTACCCGCTCCCAAACCGAGCAGTTTTGTCAAGATTTTAATTTACCCATTTGGGAAGATAGCACCAATCAAAATTTACAATATCCGCGCAACCGCATTCGCCAAGAATTGATACCATACTTAAAGGTAAATTTCCACCCCCAAGTAGAGACAAATTTAGCCCAAACAGCGGAACTGCTTCAAGCTGAGGTAGAATATCTAGAACAGACAGCCCATCATTGGCGGCTAGAAGCCTCAGTAAAGGGTGAGAAACAGGATTTACAGCTAAATCGTCAGATTTTAAAAACATTACCTTTAGCGCTGCAACGTCGGGTAATGCGTCAGGTACTTCAAAAAATATTAACTGAGTCCCCCAACTTTGAACACATTGAGAAGTTAGTAGCTTTAATCACAGCCCCCAATCGTTCCCAAACAGACCCTTTTCCCGGTGGTGTGACAGCCATCGTACAAGGAAACTGGATTTGCATTATTGACGAAACTAGGAAAATATAAATAATAAATAATATATTCCTGTATTTCCGTATTATTGTGCCTGTAATTAGTTTTTAGATGGGAGTGGGGGGACTTGAACCCCCACGACCGTTTAAGGTCAACGGATTTTCATTCTCTTGCAGTTTTCACTACTACTCAGTTGCTCAAGCAATTCTAAGTTTTGAGAATTGGACTCTCTCTTTACCCTCGTCTTGACGTTAGGGTAGCTCCCGTCGAGTCTCTGCACCTTCCCATAGTCTTTAACTTGAGAACTTTTCATCTCAAATTTTAGATTTTCCGGGCTTGGCTCAGGATTGCCATATCTATAAACCAAATTTAGGTTATGAGATTTAGGTTTCCCTGAGTTTGAGAGCTTCCACTTGAAAGGTTTCCCTCTCAAGGCTCAATTCCTTAAGTCCGTAGCGTCTACCATTCCGCCACACTCCCGAAGGGTTTTTAGTTTTTTGTGCAGTTTTTCGCCTGCTTGTCTGTTATACCACTAATTACTTTTTTTTGGCAAGTAGATTTTGAAAAAAATTTCTAAAAAATTTAGTTTTTATTTTCCTAACTTGAATATTTGGGACTTGGCCCCAAACAAAACAGAAAGTTAGGCTTTTACTTGCTCAAGTTTCCAGTTTAATGGCTACGTCCCATTATATCATAAATTTAAAATTTTGAGCAAATTAAATTTTCCCGTATCAATAAGTAAAAATTAATACACTAAATTGCTGATTACTGATTCCCTTAATCCCGGCATTCAGCGTATTATGAAGTGAATACACCAAATATAGTTTTCTCAAATTGCGGTAAGGAATATGGTTGTAGCACTACTGTATCTGAGTTTGGCTGGCGCTTATCTGCTGGTGATACCAATTGCTGTCTTTTTCTACTTGAGTTTAAGATGGTATACGGCTGGTTCTGTGGAACGGGTGTTTATGTACTTTTTGGTGTTTTTCTTCTTTCCGGGTTTACTCGTTCTCTCACCATTTGTAAATTTGAACCCCCGTCCGCGCAAAATTGCTTAAATAAAGATTTGGTAGGTCATAAAACTCATGCGACGTATTGACGCGATTGGTATTGGTTTCGGCGTTTTCGTAGCCGGTGGTTTGGCTTATGTGGGTTTGCAGCTAGTAGGTTTAGATAGTCAAAATGCTGGGATCTGGAGCCAGGTATTCTTGATAGCGGGTCTAATTGGCTGGTTATGCACCTATATTTTCCGAGCGATGGGGAATAAAATGACCTACCATCAACAACGAGAGGCTTATGAAACAGCTTTTTTGCAAAAGCGTCTTGATGAACTTTCTCCTGAAGAATTAGCCAAACTACAGGCGAAAATTGAACAAGAAAAAGAATCTCAGGTTTAAGGTTATCATTGTTCAGTTGTCAGTTGTTTCTTTATGTTTCTTTATAAATAACCACTGACCACTGACCACTGACTACTGACTACTGACTAGGTGAAATGACTGCTATTTCTCGTTGCTTTGAAAGTTTGAGACGGAATCAGGAGTGCGCTTTGATTCCCTTTATTACCGCTGGTGATCCAGATTTAGAAACTACAGCTAAAGCTTTGCAGGTTCTAGATCGTTCTGGTGCTGATATGATTGAGTTAGGTGTACCCTATTCTGATCCTTTGGCCGATGGTCCAGTGATTCAAGCCGCTGCTACTCGTGCCTTGCAACGGGGAACAACCCTAGAGCGGGTATTAGAAATGCTTAAATATATTAGCCCAAGCTTGCGATCGCCGATTATCTTATTTACCTATTACAATCCGATTTTACATCGAGGTATTGATAAATTTCTCCAGCAAGTTCAGGAGGCGGGAGTAGCGGGGTTAGTAGTTCCTGATTTGCCTCTAGAAGAGTCAGCAGGGCTAATAAAACCTGCCGCCCAGAGGGGGATAGATTTAATCCTATTGGTAGCTCCTACCAGTGATCATGAGCGGATAAAAGCGATCGCTCGTGCTTCCGGGGGCTTCATCTATTTGGTAAGTGTTACTGGTGTCACCGGTATGCGAACCCAGATGCAAGGACGGGTTTTTGATTTACTCCAAGAAATTCGTCATGTTACAGATAAACCCATTGGTGTGGGTTTTGGTATTTCCGAACCTGAACAAGCGCGGCAAGTAAAGGAATGGGGCGCAGATGCAGCAATTGTGGGTAGTGCTGTGGTCAAGCGACTAGCAGAAGGAACACCAGAACAGGGACTAGAGGCCATTGGTCAGTTTTGCCAAAGTCTCAAGACAGCCCTCAACAATCCCATTTAAACAAAAATAAAAACAGTGTATTTTTTTGTGATTTTCTACTGGACAATTTGACTGTAATAGCGTTAAATAATAACAGCATATATTAGAATAGACCAAAAACTAACTGATACACTGTTTTAAAACTTGAGTTTTACATATAATACGAAGTAGGTAAAAATTATGGGTGTGAGAGTACATCGGTTACATAAGAGTTACTGTTTAGTAGCATTCGGAGGATAACAGCAATGAGTGAAAGTATGGCATTTATTGGCGGAGTTGCTGTAGCTGGGTTAGCGGCTCTAGTCTTGCTTAAAGGGACAAATACCCCCATATCATCAAATTTTGCTGTCAGTCCACAAATGCCAGGAACGGTAATGGCACCCCAGGTAATGCAGCCTTCTGTGCAGTATCCGCCTAATTACGGACAACCAGTATACGCTAATCAACCCCCAACTGCCCCCACTTCTGATCAGCGTCTAGAAATGGAAAAGCAGAAGATGCAGATTGAGAAGTTTAAAAGTGACTATGAACAACTAAAGTTACAAAACCAACAACTCCAACAACAACTGCAAAGTGCTACTCAACAGCAATGGCAAGCCCAATTAGCTAGTCAACAACAAAAAATAGCCGCGCTACCACAACCGGAGCAAAATGATTGGCGAAATTCCCCCATGCTTTGGGCTGTGGGCGGTGCAACATTAACCATTGGTGGGGGTATTGTGGTGGCTGGGGTATTGTCCTTATTTGCGCCAAAACAGCGTCCTGTGCGTACTGTCCAAGTAATTCATCCTTACAATGGATCTACACCGCCTTTAGCACCTGTTCGTCGCGCTGAGTTTTTGCCTTCTTCGCGTATGGAAGCAAGAAGGGTAGAAACCGCAGAATACGACGAAATGCAGTAATAGAGGGCAAACAGCAGAAATTATAAGAATGTAGAGACGTTCCCAGGAAAGTCTCTACAATATCATTAATGTCTGTACCAATATTGGCAACTGCTGTATTCCTAATTTTTTAGTTAAGTAGGTGAACGGAAAAAAACCGACATAAGTAACGAAAAGTAAAGTTGCCCAAAACCTGTACCCTGTACCCTGTACCCTGTCACCTGTCACCTGTCAACTGTCACCTGTCACCTGTACCCTTGTCATAACGACTAGATGATTCTGCTCGCACTTTTCTGGTTTGTTCGAGTATTTTGTCTATATCTTCTTGGGATAAACGTTGAATGTAGTTAATTTTAACTTCTTCTAAAAAGTCATTTAGCAAACTTTGAATTTCTACTAAAACTTGCTTTTGCTGAATTTCTGAAGTGAATGAAGTTGTAAATTTTTCTATTAGCTGAGTAGAAAGTTGTGCCGCCATAGGATCTTTAATAGTATTAGATAAAGCACCATAGATATTATTAGTAATTTGGGTAGCTATTTGTTCACTAATTTGTGTTTGAGCTTTACCTAATCCTGGTAACATGAGAATGTTATTATAGCCAGGTAATTGCTGACAAGCAATTTGAATACTATAGACTAAAATAGCATTTACTTCCGGTTGGATTTTTGGTAATACTTGATTAACCAGTGTTTTAATTAATAATCCTGTCATTGCTTCTACTTCATTGATATTATTGATATCTATGTAAGAACGCACATTTTCTGATTCTAATATCCAGCGTGTAATCTCACCTCGTTGAATTGAACCTTGAACTTGATTAATTACTTGAACTACGACAATTTCTGTAATTTCTTCCGCAAAATTAGCCAGAATACCTTGATGAATTTGTCTTCTGACTAAGTGAAAATCAACCAGCTTTGTTTGATCAAGTCGCACTGTCACTGGAATAACTCGTAACCAGCGCCAAATTGGTATTATTAATAATAAATCATACCAACGCCAGAGAATTGCTTCTAACCAACTTAAATGACTATATCTACGTTTTATAAAAAAAGTCCGTCCGCATAATTCTATAGTAAATAGAACCACAAAAGGTAAATCAATTTTCCAAAAATTATTCAGAAATTCCCCATTTTCATCAATTTTACGATAATAGTTGATCGCAATTCCCGGGCTAATTCTCTCGCGGAAAAAATCTATTTCTTGATTCCAATCATGTTTAGATAAATATTCCTGACTCCAAAAAGTATTAAATGCAGCTTTTGCAGATTTTTCTCCGATATGTTCCCGCATTCGGTTTTTAATTTTTTCCAGAGTTCCACTTTTTCCTGCTCCAGCAAAAGGATTAGTTTCAATCATCTCTTGACTAAGAAAACGGAGGTTTTCTAACTTAGTTTTGACTGGCAATGAGTTTAACCCTGTTTGAGTTATCTGTGCTTCTAATTCCTCTACTGCTTGTAAATATTGTTTGGTATCACGATGAGATTCAATACCTTTAATGGGGTCATAAAATCGAGTAATTCCAGGAAGTCTGCGGAAGTAAAAATCTCGCCAGGGTACGTAACTTAAATCCAATAAAACTAATATTAAGTTCAAACTGGCGGTAATGGCCATTAATCTTTCAAACCAGAGGTTTCTTGGCTGGTAAATTCTTAATTTGTTCATCATTTTTTATATATAGTTTTTATATATAGTAAATTCTGAGTTTATGGCATACAATAACATCAGTTTGAAAACTAATTTTCTAGCTGTTGTCTATTTATAATAATACCATAATTCTTCCTCAATGCAGATAATTTTGACTATCCTCACTGGTAATTTACCTAACTTTTAATATATATACTTCACGCTTAAATTTTTATGAGTTTTAGATCATCTTGATTAAGATATATTTAATTAAATATAATCTATCTACAATAGATATTAATTATTGACAAAGCATCCTAAATGTGAAAAAAATCTTCACCTTATTGACTTTTATTTCTAAAAAAGATAAAGTCTCTTTAGGAAATTAGTTGCAATAAATTTGCAAAAATATTGAAAATAATTCTTAATGGAGTAGAAAGATGAAAGTGTGTAAAAAAAGTCTGTATAGCCTTTCTGGAGGGTTATTAGCGTTAATGGGAATGGCTTGGACTAGTTCAGGGTTTTTGCCAATTGCGATCGCTCAATATCCCACAAAACAAGCAAAAACAGGCTTAATTGCTCAAAAAATGCAAGATATAACTATAATTTTTCCTAGCCGTTCTGATTCTACTGACTTGCAAAATAAAGCTAATAGTGTGGCCAAATTTTTATCAAAAGAATTAGGAATATCTGTCAAAGCGCAAGTAGGTGATGAAACAGCCGCAGTAGAGGCTTTAAGAGCAAATAGGGCTGATGTAGCATTTTTAAGCAGTCGTTCCGCGTTAAAAGCAGAACAATTAGCAAATTCTCGGTTATATTTGGCTGAAGTTCGCAAAAATTACTCTGGAAGATACACTTATAATTCTATTTTTGTTGTTCCTAAAAATAGTGAATTAAAAAGTAAAAATTCCGGGAAAGCAACCCTAGAACAACTAAGAGGAAAAACCATGGCTTTCACTTCTCCTACCTCTGGTTCTGGATTTATTTTTCCAGTTAGTGAACTAGTAAAACAGGGTTTTGTTCCTAATCGTGACCGTTTAGATAGTTTTTTTGGTAAAGTTAGTTATGGTGGGAATTATAGTAAAGCTTTAGATGCTGTAGTTAGAGGTCAAGCTGATGTGGCTGTAGTATCAGAATATGCTCTTTTTCCTCCTTATTTAGCAGCGGAAAATAGAGATAAAATTAGAGTATTACACAAAATATCTGGTGTTCCTGCTCATGGAATTGCGATTGATGATGATGTACCAGTTGTAGTCAGAGAAAATTTGATTAATGCTTTTGTAAAGTTAAATAAATCAGAAAATAATCAATTATTAACTGGTTTATATAATTCCACAGAATTGGTAAGAATTGATCATAATCGTCATCTGCTACCAGTGCGAGAAGCATTAAAAAATACAGGAATAGAACCATAAATAGGAGAGAATAAATACACAAGCGATTAGAAAACGCCGTTACACAGACAAAACCTGCTTACGCAGGTTAAAAATCTTTGGTTTTCCATTAGTCCTTTGATTACGAAATTTTGTAATTAGGTTATTTATGACTATTTATCAAGTAAAAAAGACCAATTCCCACTCATTAAATTTATCCAGAAGTAACGTGAATTGCATTGAATGTTCCAATTTAGAGACAGATTATATTTCATCTCTAAAACGTCCAATTTTAAATAAAATTAACTGCAAAATTAATCAAGGTGAATTTGTGGCTTTATTAGGATTGAATGGTGCGGGTAAATCAACATTGTTAAAATCTTTCGTGGGTTTAGTACCTTTAATCAAAGGAGAAATTAAAATCAATGGTGTTTCTTGCTCTCAACAAAAATTACCACAAATTCGTCGAGATGTGGGAATGTTATTTCAAGGAGGGGGATTAATTCGACAATTACCAGCTATTGATAATGTCTTATGTGGAAGATTAGGAGTTAGAAAAAACCGACAAACTTTATTGGGATTTCCTCAAAGCGATCGTAAATTAGCCTTAGAATTATTAACACAATTAGGCTTAAAAGAACACATATATCAAAAAACCAGTAAATTGAGTGGTGGACAACAACAAAAAGTAGCAATTGCTCGCGCATTAATGCAGTCTCCCCAAATACTTTTAGCTGATGAACCTACTACAGGTTTAGATATAATAGCTTCACAACAAGTAATGACAACTTTATCCGAATTACATCAACAAGGTTTAACTATTATTACCGTTTTACATGATTTAACTTTAGCTACAGAATACGCTCAAAGAGCTATTATTTTAGATAAAGGTGAAGTAGTTTATGATGGTAAATGTGAAAATTTACAAGCTCAATTTTCTTGAAAAAAGTATAACCTGATCTCACGCTAAGACGCAAATATCCAAAGAGAAAGAGTTTGATAAATTGTCAGCAGTAGGGTGTGTTAGCACCAGCGTAACGCACCTTATGTATCTACTTAATATTTGCGGCTGAATGCTTACGAAAAATTCAAAATAGAAAATTTTACTTTGTTTAAAAAAATGAAACCCTTTGCTAAGTTACAAATTCTTCATCGTTATCCTTGGTTTGTTCCTTTAGTTATTTTCTTGTTGATGATTGAAGTTTATATCTGGTCTTTACAAGGATTAAAGGTTGATTTTCACTTATTAAAAGATAGTTGGCCTTTTATTACGGATTTTATTTCTCGGCTATTTCCTCCAAATTGGCAAGTTTTAGATATCGCTGTTCAAGGATTAATTGAAACTGTACAAATGTCTGTATGGGGAACAACTATAGGCGCAATTTTATCATTACCAATTGCTATGGCTAGTGCTAATAATATCGCTCCTTTATGGTTAAGATGGATAGCAAATTTACTCCAAAATGCTGTTCGTTCTGTACCCTCAATTATCTTAGGTTTAATCTTTGTCGCTGCTACTGGTTTAGGCGCACCTGCGGGAACATTAGCATTATCAATATATACTATTGGATATCTGGCCAAATTTTATCAACAAGCTATAGAATCAGTAGATCATCGTTCTTTAGAGTCTTTACAAGTTATTGGTGCATCAAGAATGCAAATTGCTCAATATGGTATATTACCGCAAATATTACCGCTAGGACTAGGTTATACTTTATGGATGTTTGAATATAATATCCGTGCGGCTTCGGTTTTAGGAGTGGTTGGCGCTGGGGGGATAGGCTTTCAATTGAAAAGCTATATAGATGGATTTGAATATACTAAAGCGACAACTATGATGTTAGTGCTATTGCTAGTAGTGACAGTTATTGATTGGTTTAGTAGTAAATTAAGGCGTTATTTAGAATCAATGCAGTAACGAGAATTGTCAAACCCAGGAAAAAACACACAAAATCTGATTTCTGGAAAGTCCTGACTGGTTTAGTTTTTCAACTTCAAGGCCTCTGTCGCTGAAATTCCCTCACCTTGAGTACCGAAATACCATAAAGCTGCACCTGCTTCTGCACGAGTTACGGGTTTTTTCGGTTGAAATAAAGTTGTATAGCCAAAAACGCGGCGAATATTTGATTGTTCAGCATTTTGGAAATCAGCTAAAATGGCTTTCAATGCTTTTGGTTCTATATTACCTGCATCTTGAAATCCCCAAGTTTGTTTAACAGCTTCTAAATTAGCACCAGGTAAGGCTTGACGGGTATCTAAAGGAACTTTCCATAATAGTAATTGTTCTCGCGTTAAAGGCGCGTCAGGGCGAAATAAAACCGCTGTTGCATCTCCTGATAAAGTGCTATTAATTAAACCCGTTTCTGCTAATCCCTGAATCAAGGGAAAATCAGCATCTTGAGGCAGTATATCCCTAAAAGCTGGTTGAGTGCTAGGGGATGCTAACCGAATTTGTTTGGCTGGATTATTAGAATACATGGTATTATTGGCATTAACCAACCAGCGAGCATATTCTCGACGGGTGATAATTTTATTAGGTAGAAATTCTTGAGTGGTTTTGGGTTCGATAGAAAATACGCCTAATAATGCTAAATCTTGTATATGCGATCGCCATTCCGGGGGTGCTTTCTGTAGATCAATAAATTCTGGGGTGGCTAAAGTTTCCGATTTGTTAGTTGGTTGGGTGACTATTTTGGTATTATTGGTTTTAGGCAATAGCGGACCAATAAATTGGGGATGATCTGGGGAGGTGACTGGATTAGTAGCTGTAGTTTGGGAATGAGACGAATATTCAATTAATAATTTCGTCGCTGTTTGGGTTTGTGGCTGAATTGTCACAGTAATGAGTAAATCATTACGTCGGGCTGTAAAAGTACCCTGCACATCGTCTTCCGGCTGTTGGACAAGCCAATTTTGAGCCTGAAATTGTTGACGATAAAAACTGGTAATTAAATTACTAGGATCAGCACTTTGCCAACGAATTGAGATTTTATTTTCAGAATTAGCTGGTGTAACTTCTTTTAATTCAGCATTGGGATAAATCGGAAGATCTGGGGGAAAATCAGCCGGTAACTTAATTGTTGATGTGTTTGGGTCTGGTGTTACTTGCTGACTAGTCGGTTTAGCAAAGGGAACAGGAGTATTTTGCAGCCGAGGATCAGCAGCCAATGATTGTTCCAGGTTTTTGGCAGATGGACTGTTGGTACAAGCTGTTAAGGAAGATAGTAAAACAGCTAAACTCAAGAAAGCAGCAGGGTAGTTACGGAAAAACACAAAGAAATCACAAATTGATTTTCACCTTCTACCCTAGCATTTTTAACAACAGGTAAAAGACAAATTCGATTTGATGGGCATCTAGTGGCAAATTCGGGCTAATAGGTGTAAAAATCCAGGTAAAAGTCGGCAAAATTCCGCAAAAATTCGTCTGATGTCAAAAACCTAAATCGGACTACAGTAGGAAAAATCTAAAATAGATATTAAATTGGAAAAAACAACGGCCATCGACCAACGTTAGTTAGTCCATTTTATTTTCTGTAAAGCGTCGCCAGGTTGTTACCAGTGCTGAAACAAGATGTCATGCAAGTTTCCCAGGATCAGCCTAACTATTCTGAGGCTCCACTCCAATTGTTGCTGTTTGTTGATGGACGACCTAAGTCTCGACAACAAGTACAGCGAATTCGCGCTTACTTAAAAGAATTAGAGGCTGTGTATAGTTTTGAACTACAACTTATTGATGTTGAACAACAGCCTTATTTAGCGGAACACTTTAAGTTAATAGCAACTCCTGCTTTGGTGAAAATTCATCCAGAACCACAACAGACTATCGCTGGTACTAATATCATCCCGCAGTTAAAAACTTGGTGGCCGCGTTGGCAAACCACAGTAGATACGTTTTTGAAATTACAGGAGGATTTACAAGAACGTCTGGATGAAAAGAATCAAGTAATATCACCTAAGTATACTATTCATTCTGTTGCTACTTCATCTGCATTGATTCAACTCTCAGATGAAATTTTTCGGCTAAAGCAGGAAAAGGAAAAACTACAAGAACAGCTACAGTTTAAAGACCGCGTCATTGCCATTTTAGCCCATGACCTCCGCAATCCCCTCACGGCTGCGGCGATCGCTATTGAAACTCTTCAATCTCATTACAATCCAGAAACAGGGGAATTTCCCCGCTTAAAACCAGCCATGGCACTGCATTTATTAAAACAAGCCCGCGCACAAACACGGATTATTGATCGGATGATTGCTGAACTTTTACAAGTAGGGTTTGGTCAAGACACAGAACTACCAATTACACCCCAAAAACTACAATTAGGGGAACTGTGTTTAGAGGTGTTAGAGGAATTGAGCGATCGCTATATTAGCAAATCCCAAACTATAGAAACAGATATTCCTCAAGATTTACCATTAGTGTATGCAGATCCAGCCCGAATTAGGCAAGCATTAATTAATCTTTTAGATAATGCCATCAAATATACACCTGTTGGTGGTATTATCAGTTTGTCGGGACTACATCGCACTACGCAAAAGGTGGAATTTAGTATTGGTGATAGCGGTCCTGGTATTCCTGAAGAAAACCGCGATCGCATTTTTGAGCATCTTTTCCGTCTCCAACGTGATCAAAACGTAGATGGATATGGAATTGGTCTTTGTTTATGTCAACGCATTATCCGCGCTCACTACGGTCAAATTTGGGTGGATTCATCTCCCCACGGTGGTGCATGGTTTCATTTTACTTTGCCAGTATATCCATCGTAGTTATTAGTTATTAGTTAGTTATCAGTGGTAAAACTATTACCCATTACCCATTACCAATTACCAATTACCAATTACCCATTACCAAAAATGCCAAATTCATTAATGTATCAAGAGGACGATTTCGTGGTTTTGGAAACAAATCAACCAGAACAATTTCTCACAGCGGCTGAGTTATTAACAAAACTAGAGGAAATTGTATCACAACTTCCTGATCATGATTTACCGCCAGATGTACAAAAATTCCAGTCTGTCACCGAAAAAGCACGATATTTACTAAATACAAGTTGTAATTTGGATGTTGGACCAGGAAAATATTTACAGTGGTATGCGGTGCGCTTAGAAAAATAAAATCTCTTGAAAATCTCTTGAAAATCTCTTGGTGACTAGAAATCAAAGGGGCAAAAAACGCCTTGGCATCTGGTTTTAATGGGTTTTAATTCATACAATTATAAACAGTAATCATACCAATTTAGTATCTTTTGGTCTGCTATTTATAGCCAATCCAGATTTACCAAAAGACTTAGAAATTAACCCACATTTGCATACACTAAATCCTGAAAAGATTTATGGTTCAGAAGCCAGAGAATATATTGATTATCCCAGTTTATAATTCCCTCAACCGTCTCAACCAATTACACCACTATCAAAGATTTTGAGTTGGATAATTATCCTGAAATAGCTCAAAAAACTGGATTATTAAAAATGGGCTGATCACTATTCTATGAATACTTGAGAAATTGGTTAAAAGAGCCAATTTTCAAATCCTGTACCACGACATAAAAAATACTTCACAGACATTCAAAATTATGGATTTATCAAATTTTACCACACTACAAAATTTAGAATCTGCCTTTGCTGGTGAATCAATGGCAAATCGCAAATACTTATTTTTTGCAGCGGTAGCGCGTCAACTGGGTTTTTCCGATTTAGCGAAACTTTTTAAAGAAACAGCAGATCAAGAAACTGAACACGCTTTCGCACATTTTGAATTATTACATCCTGAACTTGTAGTTAAAAATGCTGCTGCTTTAAATGATGAACAAAAACGGGAAATAATTTCTCGTTGTTTATCTTTAGCCATTGAAGGTGAAACCTATGAATACACTACAATGTATCCCCAATTCGCGGCGGCTGCCCAAAAAGATCGAGATGATTTAGCAGCGGCAGAATTTCTCAACCAAGCTCAAGAATCTAGTGATCATGCTAACACATTTCGCACCGCAGCCCACCGTTTTGGGTTGCTCAAATTCATTGAAAATTATCATGCAGATCGCTATATTGAGGCTTTAGAAGTATTAAATGGTGGAGAAACTATCACCAGAGTAATAAGCGAAGACCCTCACACTCAAAAATGGATTTGTAGACAATGCAGCATGATTTATGATCCTGTTATCGGTGATCCTGATTCGGGAATTGCAGCGGGTACAGCTTTTACTGATATTCCCGATGATTGGAGTTGTCCTATTTGTGGCGCTACTAAAAAGACTTTTAAACCTCTTGAGGAAAAAATGGCGACTAGAAAATAAGTAATAAAGAATATAGGGATGTTCCATAGTTAACTTTCAGCAAATGTACATTAGTCCATGCAGATGATAACAGAGTTTATCAAAGTGTGGACTTTATTTGTCTAGTAGTGAATTATATTTGCAATAATGTATTTTGTTCTATAAATTTATTAATAACTCAAGTTGCTAATTACAGCACTTCCCGGTGTTATGAGGTACAGTAACAACAATTAGTGAACCAATTTTTTAAATGTTGAGGATTCATCAAATCGAGAGCAACAGAAATAACTTTATCAACTATTTC
>NZ_JACJQS010000039.1:0-45044 GCF_014696755.1 Anabaena sp. FACHB-1391
ATTGATCAAAATGTGTTTGATATTCAACAGGGTGTAGCGATTTTAATTGCTGTGCGGGAAAAAGATCAACCTGATTATGGTTCTACTGCTTATAAATCCAGAGATGGTGTTAAGGAAATGGCTCAGGTGTTATATTATGATCTGTGGGGAAGACGTGAGGATAAATATAAGTTTTTAGAATCTGCAAGTTTAGATAATATTGATTGGATAGAAGTAAAACCTACTGAACCTAATTACTTTTTTGCACCGAAAGATTTTGATTTAGCAACGGAATATAATCAAGGATGCTTAATCAGCGATATATTTATAATTAATTCCAGTGGTTTTACTACTCATAGAGATAACTTTGCAATAGATTTTGATAGAGATGTAATTAAAAAAAGAATACTTGATTTAATATCTGAAGATTTATCTAATGATTATTTGCAAGAATTATATACTATTCATGATAGTAGAGATTGGAATTTAGCTGAAGCACGAAAACAAGTTAGAAAAAATCTCAACTGGGAAAATGATTTAATTAGTTGTTTGTATCGTCCTTTTGATAAGCGTTTCTGTTATTTAAGTACAGTAGCAATGGATTTTCCCCGTCCACCATTGAAACAGCATCTAATACAAGATAATCTGAGTTTATTATGTAATCGTCAGCTTTCTATTATGGGGTGGAGACATATTTTTGTTACTAACTCAGTTCCTGAAATCTGTTCTATTTCATCAGCAAGTAGAGAAAGGACTTATGTTTTTCCTCTCTACACATACCCAAATATAGAAAATAAACAAACAAATCTTTTTCTAGAAAAAACTCCTAACCTATCCCCAAAATTCTTAGAAGCTATTAAAGAAAAACTTGGTAAAATACCCACACCAGAACAAATCTTTTACTATGCTTATGCTATATTTCACAGTCCTACATACCGCACTAGATACGCTGAATTTCTGAAAATAGATTTTCCCCGTCTTCCCTTAACCAGTAATCAAAACCTATTTAATTCATTAGCTATCAAAGGAGAAGAACTAGTTAACTTACATTTAATGAAATCCGATAAACTCAATAATTTAATGACAACCTATCAAACAATAGAAGATAATCAAGTTAACGAAGTTACCTATAATTCAGAATTGCAAAGAGTATATATTAATAAGCAAAGTTATTTTACAGATATTCCTCAACATATCTGGGAATTTAAAATCGGAGGATATCAAGTATTAGATAAATGGTTAAAAGACAGAAAAAACGCCAAACGTCAATTATCTACCCAAGAAATTAACCATTATCAAAAAATTGTTATCTCCTTAACAGAAACTTTCCGAATAATGCAGGAAATTGATGGAATTATTCCAGGTTTTCCCATAGAGTAAAAACTGGTAATATTAACCAATAATAATTCCCTATCTACATTGCAAACCCAAAATATATCCCATTTCTCCCTCTTCCCTCATAGCGCCAAAATAATATTAGGAAATAATATTACACCAGAACAGTTAGTAATTCCCCTTGTACCCACTCCGACAACAATGTTTGGACCCCGTGCAGCTTGTTTATTATCACCAACCGGACCATTATGGGTAGCAGATACAGGACATCATCGTTTATTGGGGTGGCAAAATTTACCCACAAAAGACCATGAACCTGCGGACTGGGTAATAGGACAACCAGACTTTTTTCATGAAGGACAAAATGCAAAAAATACACCAGGAAAATCTACATTTAGTGTACCTACGGGTATTTGTAAATGTGGTCATGGTTTAGCGGTTGCAGATGCTTGGAATCATCGTATTTTAATCTGGTATAATACACCTAAGGATAGTCATATTCCCGCAGATTTAGTATTAGGACAAACTAACTTTATTGATCATGAACCAAATCGAGGACACCAACAACCCGCAGCTAATACTCTCCATTGGCCTTACGGTATTTTTTATCATCAAGGTCAGCTATTTGTAGCTGATACCGGAAATCGTCGGTTATTAATTTGGAATCAATTACCCACAGAAAATGGCCAACCTGCGGATATAGTTTTGGGACAACCAGACATGATATCACGCAATGAAAATGGGGGTAGTTCTCCCACTGCTGCTAGTATGCGTTGGTGTCATGATATCACGATGTGGGATGATAATTTAGTTGTGACTGATGCAGGTAATAACAGGGTGATGATTTGGCCAGGAATACCAACAGAAAATAATACTCCTTGTGCGGTGATTTTAGGACAAAAAAACTTTAATTTTGTAGAATTAAATCAAGGGGTTTATTTTCCTAGTGCTAGTAGTTTAAGTATGCCTTATGGAGTAGATATTTGGGGAGATTATTTAATGGTAGCTGATACAGCTAATTCGCGTTTAGTAGGATGGAAAAAACGAGAATCTATTTTATTATTACAGGGTGCAGATGCTGATATTGTCATTGGGCAAGATAACTTTACAAATAAAAGTGAAAATCGCAATTTTGGACTAGCAACGCGACAAAGTTTAAATTGGTGTTATGGAGTTAAGGTTTGTGGAGAAGTTGCGGTAATTGCTGATTCTGGGAATAATCGCGTTTTGATTTGGAAGTTTTGATTATCTCACGCAAAGTCGCAGAGGAGGAAGAATGAGAATAGAAGAAATTCGGGTTAGTGGGACTGTACAAGGTGTGGGTTTTCGTCCTACCGTTTATCGTTTAGCTAATATTTTAGGTTTGAAAGGTGAGGTTTATAATGATGGCAAAGGGGTGTTAATTCGTGTTTCTGGTAGTGAGGAAATAATAACGGAGTTTGTGAATAAATTATATCAAGAATGTCCGCCTTTGGCAAAAATTAATCAGGTGGTTAGAGGTCTATATTGGGGAGAATTTAATTTTGATAATTTTGTGATTTCTCCAAGTGTTAATAGTGTGATAAAAACTCAAGTTTCTCCTGACGCTGCAAGTTGTCCCCAATGTCAAAGGGAAATTTTTGATCCTTTTAGTCGTTATTTTCGTTATCCTTTTACTAATTGTACTCATTGTGGTCCAAGGTTAACTATTATTCGCGCTATTCCTTACGATAGGGATAATACGAGTATGGCCAATTTTCCCATGTGTAAGGAATGTAAAAGGGAATATGAAGATGTGGAAAATCGTCGTTTTCATGCTCAACCTGTGGCTTGTTTTGTATGTGGACCTCGTGCATGGTTAGAAAGGGCTGACGGTAAACCTGTGATATCTGATATGTTCTCAATGTTGGATGATGTGGATGCTGTTTGTACTTTATTACAAAAGGGTGAAATTGTCGCTATTAAAGGTTTAGGTGGTTTTCATTTGGCTTGTGATGCTAGTTTAGAAAATGCAGTGATAAAACTCAGAACTCGTAAACATAGATATCATAAACCTTTGGCTTTAATGGCCAGAGATATGAATATTATTTCTGAATATTGCCATATTAATGATTTAGAAAAAGAATTATTAACAAGTTCGGCAGCACCTATTGTTTTATTAAAAATTAAAGATAATCATAAATTAGCATCTGCTATAGCACCAGGACAAAATACCCTGGGTTTTATGCTACCTTATACGCCTTTACATCATTTAATGCTCAGAAGAATGAAAGTACCAATAGTTTTAACTAGTGCTAATATTTCTGATGAAACACAATGTATAAATAATGAAGATGCTAAAGATAAATTATCGAAAATAGCTGATTATTTTCTATTACATAATCGAGATATTTTTAATAGAGTAGATGATTCGGTAGTTAGAGTTATTGATAATAAAATTCAAACCCTCAGACGTGCTAGAGGATATGCACCAGCACCAATTATTTTACCACCGGGATTTGAAAAAATACCGCCTATTTTAGCCATGGGTAGCGAGTTGAAAAATACCTTTTGTTTATTAAGAGCAGGTGAGGCGATTTTATCACAACATTTAGGAGATTTAGAAAATGCGTCCGCGTTTAATGCTTATCAAGAAACATTGAATTTATATCTAAATTTGTTTCAACATAAACCAGAAATAATTGCTATTGATAAACATCCAGAATACTTATCATCTAAACTTGGTAAACAACTAGCAACGGTTAATCATATTAAATTAGCAGAAATTCAACATCATCACGCCCATATAGCCGCTTGTATGGCAGAAAATCAAATTTATTTAGATACAAAACCGATTTTAGGAATAGCCTTTGATGGTTTGGGATATGGAGAAGACGATACATTATGGGGAGGAGAATTTTTATTAGCAGATTATCAAAGTTTTCAAAGATTAGCAACATTTAAACCTATGCCAATGATAGGAGGAAAACAGGCAATTTATCAACCTTGGAGAAATACCTATTCTCAATTAATTAATGCTTTTAGTTGGCAAGAAATACGAGAAAAATACAGGGATTTAGCAATAATCAAATTTTTAGAACATAAAAACCCTAAACTACTCAACCAAATCATAGAAAAAGGTATTAATTCACCCTTAACATCATCAGTAGGCCGATTATTTGATGCAGTTGCAGCAGCCATAGGTATTTGTCCAGAACAATGCAGCTATGAAGGACAAGCAGCCATAGAAATGGAAGCAATAGCTGATACCAATATTTTAAACAATGATGAAGAAACTCTAAATTATTCCTTTAAATTGGAAAAATCAGCTAATATATATTATATAGATACATCCCCGACATGGCGAGAAATTTTGAATGATATAAAACAGCATATTTCATCACCAGAAATAGCAGCAAAATTTCATAAAAGTTTAGCTGTTGCTATTGTAACAATTGTTAAACAACTTAGACAAGAACATCAATTTAATCAAGTAGCATTAACAGGAGGAGTATTTCAGAATCAAATTTTATTAAAACAGGTAAAAATGCGGTTAGAAAAATTAGAAATTAACGTATTAACTCATAGTATATTACCCACAAATGATGGCGGTTTATCATTAGGACAAAGTGTAATTGCAGCCGCCAAATACTTAAAAAAGTAACAAAAAATTCGTCCTCTGTGCCTGGAGTGGTATGTAAATCTAAAAAAAGGAAAAAAAAATGTGTTTAGGAATACCTGGACAAATAACAGAAATAACCAACAGAGAACACAAACTAGCCACAGTTAATATTGGAGGAGTCAAAAGAGAAATAAATATAGCCTGTATAGTTGACCAACAACACCCACCAGAGGCTTGTATAGGAGATTGGGTATTAGTTCATGTTGGTTTTGCCATGAACAGAATCAACGAACAAGAAGCAGCAGAAACATTAAAACTATTACAAGAAATAGCCGCCTTGCACTGAAGTACAAGGCTAATAGCAAAAGTCCGTTAAAACGGACTGGAAAAACAAAATAATGACATTCTAGCTAATCATAGCTAATCAATTTATGTTTTGTAAAGTAATTAATCCAAAATCTAAAATCTAAAATCTAAAATCTAAAATTGATATGAAATATGTAGACGAATTTCGCAACCCCGAAAAAGCCCAAGCATTACAACAAGAAATAACCAAACTCAGCCAACAAATAAATAGACACTTAAAAATCATGGAAGTATGTGGAGGACATACCCATTCTATTTTTAAATATGGAATCGAAGAAATATTACCCGATAATATAGAATTAATTCATGGTCCTGGTTGTCCAGTTTGTGTAATGCCCAAAGGTAGAATAGAGGATGCGATCGCACTGTGTCAACTACCCAACATCATATTTACCACATTTGGCGACGCAATGCGTGTACCTGGTGCAAAAACCAGCCTTTTGCAAGCTAAAGCCCAAGGTGCGGATATTCGCATGATTTATTCACCCTTAGATAGCCTGAAAATAGCCAAAGAAAACCCCCATAAAGAAATAGTATTTTTCGGTTTAGGCTTTGAAACCACCGCCCCCAGCACTGCATTTACCATACTTCAAGCAGCCGCAGAAAATATCACTAATTTTAGTATGTTTTCTAATCATGTATTAGTAATTCCCGCCTTGCAAGCATTATTAGAAAATCCCGATTTACAACTTGATGGTTTTGTTGGTCCTGGTCATGTAAGTATGGTCATAGGCACAGAACCTTATGAATTTATTACCCAACAATATCATAAACCAATTGTTATTTCTGGCTTTGAACCATTAGATATCTTCCAATCAATTTGGATGTTATTAAAACAAATAGTAGAAAATCGTTGTCAAGTTGAAAATCAATATAACCGGTTAGTAGAAACTAGGGGAAATCAAAACGCATTAACAGCCATGAATCAAGTTTTTACAGTGCGAGAAAAATTTGCATGGCGAGGTTTAGGAGAAATACCCAATTCCGGTTTCAAAATTCGCCCAGAATATGCCCAATTTGATGCTGAAGTTAAATTTACAATTCCGAATTTAAAAATAGCAGATCATAAAGCTTGTCAATGTGGAGAAATTCTCAAAGGAGTTTTAAAACCTTGGCAATGTCAAGTATTTGGAACAGCTTGCACACCGGAAACACCCATAGGAACTTGTATGGTTTCTTCTGAAGGTGCTTGTGCAGCATATTACAAATATGGGCGACTGTCAACCATGGCAAAAAGAGATAAATCAGGTGTATCTACCGAACCTATATCAGTCTAAATCGCACAATTTGAGGAAAATTATATGCCTTTTGTCACTGTTCAAATTGGTAAGGGTCACTCCATAGAAAAAAAGCGTAAACTAGCCCAAGCTGTCACTGAAGCTTTAGTTTCTGCACTAGGAACAAAACCCGAATGGATAACTATTCATATTGATGAATTTGAACGAGATAATTGGGCGGTTGGAGGGGTTTTACACTCTGATAAACACGCTGGTAGACATGAAGAAACTGGCAGATAATTAACTAATAATGACAGGCAAGATGCCTGTCCCACAACAAAAAATATAATTACAAATAATTACAAAGCAATTTTAAAAATGACAATTAACTCTGATCAGAATCCACTTTTCCAAAAAATTGAGCAAGTCCGTCGTCGTCAAGGAAAGATAAGAGATACTCACATTAACTTATCCCATGGTAGCGGTGGTAAAGCCATGAGAGACCTAATAGATGATATCTTTGTGAAAAGTTTTGATAATCCCATTTTATCCCAATTAGAAGACCAAGCCACATTTGATTTACTGAGTCTTTCTCAACATGGAAAACGATTAGCATTTACTACAGATTCCTATGTAGTAGATCCTTTATTTTTTCCTGGTTCAGACATAGGAGAATTAGCAATTAATGGTACAATTAATGATTTAGCCGTGAGTGGGGCAAAACCTTTATATCTCACTTGTAGTATGATTTTAGAAGAAGGTTTACCCATAGAAACATTAAGAAAAGTTGTGGCTAGTATGCAGAAAGCAGCCGAAAAAGCTGGAGTGCAAATAGTCACAGGAGACACCAAAGTTGTTAATAGAGGTTGTGCCGATAAATTATTTATAAATACTGCCGGCATTGGGATAATTCCCCCAAACATTGACATTTCTCCTCGCAACATTCAACCGGGAGACGTGGTAATTATTAATGGAGAAATAGGAAATCATGGCACAGCAATATTAATTGCCAGAGGAGAATTAGCATTAGAAACAGATATAGAAAGTGACTGTCAACCACTGCATGAATTAGTCGCCGAAATTATTAAAATTTGTCCCCAAATTCACGCCATGCGAGACGCAACCAGAGGCGGTTTAGCCACAGTATTAAATGAATTTGCCCTCACTTCTAACTTAGGAATACGCATTCATGAAAATGCAATTCCCATTAAAGAAGAAGTAAATGGAGTATGTGAAATCTTAGGTTTAGAACCCTTATATTTAGCCAACGAAGGAAAATTAGTCATAGTTGCACCTCCAGAAAAAGCCGATTTGATTTTAGCAACAATGAAAAACCACCCCACGGGAAAACAAGCCTCTATTATAGGTGAAATCATTCCCCACCCACCAGGAATAGTCCTTTTAAAAACCGCCTTTGGTGCAGAAAGAATCATAGATATGCTAGTAGGTGATCAACTGCCCAGAATATGTTAAAATCTATAAATTATGTAGGTTTGGTTGACCTATGTTACCCAACACTTCTGACATTTTTGCGGTTTTGTTGGGTTGCGCTGTCGCTTAACCCAACCTACAAATTCTATCATCAACACAGAAGTCGGGTATCTTGTGCATGAATTAGTGATATAATCATATACAATACTTATTTTTTACCAGAATATGTTAAAACACCTCACAATTACAGAAGCACAACAGCAAATTTTACATTTGCCAGATGATGTACAACAAGAGCCAATAATTATTACCAAACATGGTAAACCAGTTATGGCGGCTATTAGTTTTGAGCAATATGAATCTTTATTAGAAACTTTAGCAATTTTATTTGATCAAGAATTTAACCAACAATTACAAGAAAGTATAGCTCAAGCACACAGGGGAGAAACTATTAGTTGGCATGATGCAAAACTCAAACTCGGACTTTGAAAAACCACAAACTGATAATATTGAATTTGAAATTCAGTTAACGCCTTTAGCATTGGAGATGTTAACAAATATTAAAGATAAACGTCACCAAAAAGCTCTAATTTCACGAATTGATAAACTAAAAATAGAACCTGAAAAGCAGGGAAAACCTTTAACTGGACAACTAATAAATTATCGTAGTCTTAGGGCTGTAGGGCAACGCTACCGTATAGTTTATCAAGTGGAAAATGATAAGGTAGTTGTTTTAGTAGTTGGCATAGGTTTAAGAAAGGAAGGTAATAAGGAAGATATTTATAATCTCTTACAAAAATTATTGTAGCAGTTCCCATGCTCGTGAGATACAAAGTTTTTTAGTTTTAGGGAACAGGAAATAAATTGATGTATACTTTATTATACTCCTTGTCCGTAACGGCTCAACTGTCACCTAATATGCACGAACTCGGAATAACTCAAAATATCATTGCCATAGTCACCGAAAATGCCCAAGGTAAAAAAGTCCAAAGAGTATTATTAGAAGTTGGTAAATTATCGGCTATTATGCCAGATGCCATTAAATTTTGTTTTGATATTTGCGCCCAAGGTACAATAGTTGAAGGGGCAAGATTAGAAATTTTGGAAATACCAGGAATGGCTAAATGTCGTCAATGTGGTACAAATTTTTATGTCGAAAAACCTTTTGGTATTTGTGAATGTGGTAGTATTAAATTAGATATAATAGCTGGTGAAGAACTAAAAATTAAAGAAATTGAAGTAGAGGAATTATGTGTGTAATTTGCGGATGTTCTGGTGATAATCAAACAACAATTACAAATATGGAAAATGAACACCATCATACTCATACTTTAGCAGATGGAACTGTAATTACTCATTCTCATCATCATGAGGAAACAACCCAAATTCATGCTCAAATTCATAATACAACCATATCTTTAGAACAAGAAATATTAGGTAAAAATAACCTATTAGCTGCCCAAAATCGCGGCTGGTTTAAAGGTCGAAATATTCTGGCTTTAAATTTAATGAGTTCTCCCGGTGCAGGTAAAACTACTTTATTAACTCGCACTATTAATGATTTAAAAAATACACTAACTATCAGCGTTATTGAAGGTGATCAAGAAACTACAAATGATGCTGAAAAAATTAAATCCACTGGTTGTAAGGTCGTGCAAATTAATACGGGTACAGGCTGTCACTTAGAAGCATCAATGATAGAAAAAGGGCTGCAAGAATTAAATCCGCCCCTTAATTCTGTGGTGATGATTGAAAATGTCGGAAATTTGGTTTGTCCGGCTTTGTTTGACTTGGGAGAAGGGGCTAAGGTGGTAATTTTATCGGTAACGGAAGGAGAAGATAAACCTATTAAATACCCTTATATGTTTCGCAGTAGTGATATTATGATTTTAACGAAAATTGATTTATTACCTTATATCAATTTTGATGTTCAGCGCTGTATTGAATATGCTAAACAGGTGAATCCAAATATGCAAATTTTCCAAGTTTCTGCTACTACTGGGGCAGGGTTGGAAGGTTTATATAATTGGTTATCTGAACAGGTCAATAATTCATCAAATTTGATTTCTGTTTAAATATTAAATCAAAATGGTGCGTTACGCTGTCGCTAACGCACCCTACAAAGATTATTTTTGAAAAATAGTTAATAATACAAACCCTAATAAGGGATAATGACCTACACAAGTTAAACCGGCATTATTCCCCATTTCTTCTCTTTGTTTTTGGCTATAAAATCTAACTGCTGTATGAGAATGGGGTGTAATTTGACATGATGATGAGTTATTAAAAGTAATGTCCACTAAATAAAATTTACCACCAGGAGAAAGTACCCTTGCTACTTCTTTTAAAACCTGGTCTGGTTGGGGATAATGCAAAAAACTGATAGTATTAAAAACCGCATCAAATTGTCCCTCTACAAAGGGGAGATTTTCGGCATTACCTTCAAGGTAAATTAAGCGGGGACGGTGGCGGTTATTTTGCCTCGCTACCCGCAACATTTGGGGAGATAAATCTAAACCTGTGCCTGTAATTTCTGGAAACTGATTTGCTAATCTATTTAATAATCTACCTGTTCCACAACCTAAATCAAGTACATTGGCATTTGCTGATAATTCAACTTGGGAAAGTAATCTTTTATGAATTGCTTGATAAATAAAGGAAGGAAATGTCCAATCATAACTATTTGCCCAACGATCAAATAGTGCTTTTTTGTTATTAATCATGTTGTTAATCATGGCTGGTATATTGTATTTATTTTATTATAACAAGATAGAAGATAAATCCCCGACTGCTTGAAGAAGTCGAGGATCAGGTGATTTTAGTGATTAAAATATAATTTAGGACTTACAACCAATCTCGATAGGCTGAAATTTCATTCACTCCAATTTCAAAGGGTGATCCTTTGCCAAAAGGAGGATAAACGCGAATTTTGGCATCTTTAGTGAATCTTTCCAGCCTATTTCCTAATTGGGGAATATTACTAACTATATGCCAATAGGCAACCAGATCGGGACAGTCTACAATTAACATCAAAGTCGTCTTATTTGTGGTCATGTACCACTGACAATTAGATAGTAATACTTGGGTAATGCGATCGCACGCATAAAAGAAGCACTTACCAATAGACTGTTCCAACTCTAAATGTAGCATTCCATCCTCTTTTGTTACCTGAGTCGGAGGTAAATCATCGGGAGGAAGTAGGGAAAGTTTAGACATAATTCCGCACCTCTTGATTGTAGCGTTGCAAACTTTCTCGATTTTTTTGTAAGGAAAAAGATGAAGGTTTTAACGCTAGTGTGCTGAGATTTAATTCGTCCTGAAATTTCTTGATTTTGTCACGACAACCGTTGACATCACCGATAATTGAGTTTTCCAGCAAATAGTCCTCATCAAAACAAATATTTGTCCGATCAAATGCTGGTTGTTGAGGACTTTTTTCCATTACTTGAGTTGAGTTAGCCGTCATTTCTTTGCTAAAATGACGAATAAAAGGTAATGCTTCATTTACCGCTTGATCATGAGTTTTACCCACAAAAAAGAACCGCGCTAACAGGAACTTTTCTGCACCACGTTGATTAAATTCCCGATATTTATTAACCGTCTTCTTTAGTCTTGCTAAAGAAAACGGCGGACCCCCCATTAAACCAAAGGAATTTTTAGCAGCAAAATTAACTGCATCATCATCACCACTAGCAACATATATAGGAATTGGTTTTTGCAGTGGTTGGGGTTGTATCGTCAGATTTTCGCATTGATAATATTCGCCATTAAATGATACGTTAGTTTCATATAATAGCTTTTGAATCAATGCCACTGACTCTAACATTCTGGTGCGAGATTCCTGCATTTTCACACCAAAATGTTTATTTTGCTGCGGAAAAGGTCCACCTTTAGCTACTCCAAAAGCCAACCTACCACTACAAAGATTGTCCAAAGTAGCAATATCTTCAGCCACGCGAATTGGTTGGTGAAATGGCAATAATACAGCCGCAGTTCCTAGACGAATTTGCGAAGTCACACCTGCTAAATGTGCCAACAATAGCAGAATTGAAGGACTGAGATTGAACTCATTAAAATGATGTTCTGTTACCCAAGCTTCTTCAAAACCTAAACTTTCAGCCTCCTTCACCAATAAAACTTGTTCAAAGATAGTGCGTCTAGCATCATGGTGATGATTTTCGTAATTGCAGAAAAGTCCTGTTTTCATTGTTAACCAAATATTAGATTAGGCTGCCACTAATTGCAACTCCAACCATAATCGAGGTTCAGACTGTTTTAACTTCGACATAGGATCACGTAGCAATCGTTTAGCATTGAGACAAACTACTTGAATTAGCCCCATATTTTCAGCTAATTCTCTGAGGATTTGTTTTTGGGCTTGAATATAGGGCATTATGTCTTCTCGACAATAAATTCCTATATATTGAAACCGTTTTGCAGGTCGTCCCCAAAAGCAAGTGATAACTTTCACGTGGCAGCCTTCTAAAAGTTCTCCCACGGACGGATAATAGTCATCTACCACTCTGAGAAATTCTTGGGCTAGGATGTCTTCAGTAATCATTTGACTGATTCTTCTGTAGCGTCCATAACTCTATTTAGTATAACATATTATTATCAAATAAACCTAACAAAATTAATCATAAAATACATAAAATATTAGATCCCCGACTTATTAAAGAAGTTGGGGATCTGAATATCTCCAATTTTTATCGAGAATTACGTTCTGCGACTAAAACATCGGCAATAATATCTGGTAGACTTTTTAAATCTGTATATCCTTCTGCACCAGCAATTGGGGAAATAAAAGTATAATTAGGGTCACAAACTCCTGTGTCATAAACCTGCATAAACCATCTATCAGGTAATCCCTCTACACCCAATTCTACAATATACCAACTCTCACCCATTAAGCGAGAATTAAATACTGTAAACCAATCTCTAAAATCATCAGCAATATTCCAATCTGCTAAGAGAAATTCTAATGATATTTTTCCAGCATCAGTTGCGGTCAATAACATGATTACTCCTGAGTGACAACTTGATCAGAAACTTCAGGATATAAACCTAATTCTTTGGCCAATTGTTTAGCAACAAAAAATAGAAATTGCGCCCCATCTTGATTACCTTGATGAGCAAACATTGTGGCTACTTGTAACATTGATTGCACTAAACCAGAGTCAATTAATTCGGGTTTTGCTTCTAAAACTTCTGGTTCTTGACCATTAGGACATTGGAGAAGTTCATCAATTAAATTAAAATACTGTGTTTGGCGTTCGTCTGTCATGATAATTTAGTTTATTGTGAATGATTAAGTTGAAAAATTACTGTTCGATGCTTTGTTTCCACATTCTTTCTAACATAGCAATGTGTTCTTTTAATACAGCAGCACGATAGACAAGATATCTGTCATAAGCGATAATTCCTACACCAATACAAATGGGTGTTACTAAAAATAACCATTGCAAAATTGTCGCTAATTTATATCTTTTTGCGGTAACTTTGAGTTGATGCAGAAAATTGTGATCAGATGGCTTGGATTTGACTAAAGATAACTGAGTATTGATAATTTTTGTTTGGGGAGATAATGCTGAAGATGCTATATTTATTTTCTGCAATTCACAGGATAAATTCTGTGTTTTAACGAACTCTTTATGTTGTCCCCAAACCATAGCAAATACTATTATCCCTGGAGAAATTAATGCTAAAGTTACTAAACTTACAGTCAGCAGATTTAAAAATTTCACTTTCATGTTTATTCTCCCTTACCAGGACTTAATTACCTAGAAAGAAAATTTTTATGAGTATGTTTATTTTTTGCCCCTTTTTTATTCAAAATATGCTGATGACAAATGCAGGAGTTAAGAAGTCCCCCCTGATTCGTCAGACTTTCATCTGGAGAACTTCGGGGGGTAGAGGGGAATCTCTGCGTAAATCCTATATCGTTTATATCAGTTCCCTTTTTAGTCCCGATTTTCAGCAACTCAAGTTAATATTATTAAGATAATTACGACATTACTCAAATTCTGTGATCCTGATTTGGTAAGCATTTAAAAGAAATTAAAATATTTTTTGGGGTTGGGGTGCTAGTATTTATTGAGTGGGGGACTAGCATTTTTGAAAAAGGGGACGGGGTATTTTGTACTCAAACTCAAACCAAGACAGACTATTAGTTTTAGATATTTTGCTAAGAAAATTCCCAAGTACAAACTGTACTCAAATTACATCATTCCATGACAAAGATAAACCTAAGATATCTTAAATAGCTCAGAAACAACATTAAGATATTCTAATAGTTTTTAATAATTACTAATATTTTTGGTGAAATAGATAGAAATTATGCTAGAATAAGCGTGGTTAATACCAATACTCAATGAGATAAATACTTGAGCAAAATAGATTAATATATAAACTTTAGAAGTTTAGGAGTTAAAAAATGCGAATTGCTAAAGATGTAACAGAACTGATTGGAAAAACTCCATTAATTCAGTTAAATAAAATTCCCCAAACCGAAGGAGTGAAGGCCAGGATAGTTGTCAAACTAGAAAGTATGAATCCTGCGGCCTCTGTCAAAGACAGAATTGGCGTAAGTATGATTCTTTCCGCTGAAGCTGAAGGTTTAATTTCACCAGGAAAAACGGTTTTAGTTGAACCAACTTCCGGTAATACAGGTATTGCTTTAGCCATGGTAGCAGCCGCGCGGGGCTATAAATTGATTTTAACCATGCCCGAAACCATGAGTCAAGAAAGACGCGCCATGCTGCGGGCTTATGGTGCAAGTTTGGAGTTAACACCAGGAACTCAAGGAATGCGAGGAGCAATTAATAAAGCAGAGGAAATTGTGGCGAATACTCCCCATGCTTTTATGTTACAGCAATTTGCTAACCCTGCAAACCCGAAAATCCACCGAGAAACCACCGCTGAGGAAATTTGGGCGGATACGGACGGAGAAGTTGATATTTTAATTGCTGGGGTAGGAACAGGCGGTACAATTACTGGTATTGCAGAAGTGATTAAACAACGTAAACCCAGTTTTCAAGCTATTGCGGTAGAACCTAGCAACAGTCCCATTTTATCAGGTGGTAAACCCGGTCCTCATAAAATTCAAGGTATTGGTGCGGGATTTATTCCTGATGTGTTGCGTCAAGACTTAATTGATGAGATAGTCCAAGTTGATGATATAGATGCAATAGCGTATGGGCGTAGATTGGCCAGAGAAGAGGGTTTATTATCGGGAATATCTTCTGGTGCGGCTTTATCTGCGGCTATTGTTGTCGGTAAACGCCCAGAAAATGCGGGTAAATTAATTGTGGTGATTCAACCTTCCTTTGGTGAACGCTATTTAAGTACCGCTCTGTTTCAAGATTTGATGAGTTAATTAATTCACCCAAATTCGAGGGTGCGTTACTTTAACACTAACACACCCTACTAAAATTGTCAATTATTATTGGTGATTTTTACAACCACCTTGACCATGATGGTGGTCGTGATTATCTTTATTAGCACATCCTTGGAGGTCTTGCTGTAGGAGGTTTTCGCTCATTTGTTGCAAAGATTCATCCACAGGTTTTAAGCCTATCCATGCGTCAATTTTCTCCACATCAAAACCGATTTCTCTTTTGTCTCCTACTTCTATCAAAGGACGACGAATTAATAAAGGATCTCTCAGCATCATGATCAAAGCATTTTCAGCCGTGATATTTTCAGGATTCACCTCTCCTGATTTTACCCTGGGTGCGGCTTGATTAAACCATTCTATTACCGGGCGATCGCCAAAAAATGACCGCAATTTTTCTACAGTCCAAGGTTCTGTTAATAAACTATATGCTACCACTTCATGACCTGCGGCTGTGAGTAATACTTTTTGTCTGGTATTGTTTTTACAGCCTGGTTTTTCATAGAAAAGTACTCTGGCCATTGCTATTTCTCCTATTGGTTTCTAGATGGAAAATAATTAACCGCAGATCAACGCAGATTCAAGATGATTTTTTTGATTGATAGCTAACACCTATATCCCGAAATTATAACATTTGCTATTTTTGCCATTAGCTTGAAAATTCTTTAAAACTTTTTAGCAACGTGGTTAATTACATCAAATTCAAATCTCTGGTTTGGGTTTGTTTCTCCATAAATATTAAATGTTACTGTTGGTTCTTCACCCATTGCTTGAACATCATGTATTGTCTCAGGTGTCAAGCTGATAATATCACCAGGAAATAAGTTGATTTCTCCTGTTCTTTCAATTTTATCAGGAAAATCAGGATTTCCACTACGTCGCCAAAATGTGTTTTTTTCCTGACCTTTTAATATAGCAATTACTCCCCATGTGCCATGATTATGAATAGTGGAAGTTGTTCCTGGTGCAAATGTTACTGTTTGTACGGTCAAGGGAAATCCTAATTCATCATATAATAATAAAACAGAAATTCCCGTTTTGGCATCAGGTTTTAAAAACTGACTTTGTACCCAATAGGAATTAACAATTAATCGTCTTACCAGGGTTCTTATTGCTGGAAGTTGGATTGATTCCTCTTCAACATGATTGAGTACATCTTCCACTTCAGTTAAAAAGCGATACAGACGATAATTATCCTGCAATAAATCCCATGACCTTGCTGATTTACAAATTTGATATTCTCCATTTTCCGCAACAAACCAATCTTTACCTTGCATAATTTATGAACGTTTATGAAAGTTAACGAAAGTTTAATCATCTGCTTCCGGTGGACGAGTTAAAATCTCTAGCAGAATACCAGCACCAAAATCATTTTTGTCATCAATTCCTTTAATTCTGCTACTAATTTCCTTCGCTTCTTCTATTTTTCCTAGTTTAGCTAATACCAAACCAGAAGCAGCATAAGCATTCAAATACAATCTGATTTGCGGTTCTTCCTGACGTTTGATTAAGATAGGTTTAAGTTCTTCCCACTTATCAGGTAGATTTTCCACTGCTTTGATTTTAGCGGTTATTTTCTCTGCTGTTGTCAGTGCTAAACCATAATTATTTTTGTAGTAAAAATATCTATAAGCTGCGACTAAAATATCTGTATTATCTGCTGTTTTAGCCAAAGCTTGCTGCATATATTTTGTCGATTCTTCTGTATTTTCCCAGGTGGCTGCGGCTAATATCAATAATTCTTTGATATCATCTGCAACATCAAACCATGAAAATCTATTGTTATCAGTTTTCATAATAGTTAATCCCTAGAAGTTTTTGCTGAAATTATGATAATTATTTTAGACAAGAATATGAGTAATTCGTAATTAGGAATTACTCACAATCCATTTTTACAAAATATTGAGAAGATAGACCAAAGTAAAGAGAATAATCCAAATGATATCAACAAAGTGCCAGTAAATTTCTGCCATTTCTATGCCAGTATGTTTAGTAGCAGAATAATGATCACGACGGAAAGAACGCCATAGGACACCTAAAATTAATAACAGTCCTACAAAGACGTGCAAGCCGTGAAAACCTGTCATTAAATAAAAGCAATTCGAGAAAATATTGGTAGTGAATCCATAACCTAAATTCATGTATTCATAAACCTGACCAGCTAGGAATACAGCACCCATAATGGCGGTGATAAAATACCAAAACCGCATCCAACCCACACTATTTCTTTTAATTGCCATATCACCAAAATGAATGACAAAACTGCTAGAAACGAGGATGATAGTGTTAATAGCGGGGATAAATAATTCTACTTCTGTGCCTTCTGGTGGCCAAACTGCTGTCGTCCCTTTAAAAAACAAATAAGTGGCGAAAAATCCGCCAAACATCAAAGATTCAGAAGCGAGAAATGTGATTAAACCCCACACTCGTAAATCTGGATGTTCTCCGTCGCTGTGATGTTCACTGGGTGTAATTGCAGTCATATTATTTTCCTGGTAAATTTTTTCTCGTCTTACGCAAAGGTGCAAAGGCGCGAAAGACCTCTGCATACCTCTGGGTTTTAACTGATAGCTTCTGTCACTGATGATTCTTCATGGTGATGTCCGTAGTCATAGGGTCCATGGGTAACAACTGGTAGAACTTCCCAGTTTTCAATAATGGGTGGAGAACTGGTTGTCCATTCTAAAGTTAAACTTTCCCAGGGGTTGTCACCAGCAATTTCGCCTTTTTGCCAACTGTAAATGGCGTTTAAAGCGAAGGGAATGACGGAAATACCTAAAAGGATTGCGCCAATGGTGCAAAGCTGGTTTAAGCTGGCAAATTGGGGGTCATACATGGCAACTCGGCGGGGCATTCCTTGTAAACCCAGTTTGTGCATGGGTAGAAATGTCAGGTTTGTACCGACGAATGTCAGTAGAAAATGAATTCTTCCCCAGGTTTCGTTCATCATTCTACCGGTGATTTTGGGGAACCAGTGATAGATACCTGCGTAAATACCAAAGACTGAACCACCAAATAAAACGTAGTGAAAATGACCGACTACGTAATAAGTATCGTGAACGTGAACATCAAAGGGGGCTGTTCCCATGGTGACACCGCTTAAACCGCCCATGACGAACATGGAAAGTAAACCGATAGCAAATAACATGGCGCTGGTAAAGCGGATTTTTCCGCCCCAGAGGGTTGCTACCCAACCGAATATTTTTACACCTGTGGGGACTGCTACTATGAGTGTGGAAATGGTGAAGAACATCCGCATCCATCCAGGTGTACCACTGGTAAACATATGGTGTACCCAAACGAATAAACCAACGACGCAAATAGCAACGGTGGAAAAGGCAATGGCTTTATAACCAAAAATCGGTTTTCGGGCGTGGGTGGGAATAATTTCGGACATAATTCCGAAAATCGGCAGAATCATTAAATAAACTGCCGGGTGGGAATAAAACCAGAATAAATGTTGGTAAATAACCACATTACCACCTGCGTCTGGTTTGAAAAAAGATGTCCCGAAATTAATATCAAATAACAGCAAGATTAAACCTGCTGCTAATACTGGAGTAGATAAAAGTGCGAGAATGGAAGTTGCTAGAATTGCCCAACAAAATAAGGGAACTTGATCCCATTTCATGCTGGGAACTTTCATCATCAAAATGGTGATGACAAAGTTAATAGAACCTAAAATTGAAGAAGTTCCGACTAAAACAATGGACAAAATCCATAAACTTTGGGCGTTGTTGGCGGTAACTAAACTTAATGGTGGGTAAGCAGTCCAACCAGATTGAGAACCACCAAAGAAAAAACTTAGTAATAGTAATAATCCAGCGACGGGATTTAACCAAAAAGCGATCGCATTTAATTTAGGAAAAGCCATATCTCTAGCACCCATCATTAAAGGAACTAGATAGTTACCAAATCCACCAATGGCACTGGGTACAATCCATAGGAAAATCATGATTGTTCCATGATTTGTCATAAAGGCATTGTAGAGATTTGGATCAATAAAATCCGAGTCTGGTGTGGCTAATTCCGTACGAATTGCGATCGCCATTAACCCACCAATGAGATAGAATACAAAGGCTGTCACCAAGTATTGAATACCAATCACTTTGTGATCAGTATTAAATGTGAAATAATCTCTAACTTTCCACGCTGTGGGATGAGAACTATGAGTATTTAGCAGCGTTGGTGCTTGATTTTCATTTGGTGGAGGATTAACTGGAAAATCTACTTGTGTCATATTTTTGTTGGTTGTCTTTTGTCAGGTTTCAGTTATTAGCTAATAATTACTAACGACTGAATTTTAGATTTTAAACTTCGAGGATGATTCAATATCCAAAATTTTAGACAAGAATCAATCTAAAATCTAAAATCTAAAATCTAAAATTGATGGGCTAATGACTCAAGATTTGCGGGAGTTACATCTAAATTCTGAGTGTAGGGGGCTAGAAATTCTGATGGGGATAAATTCTCTAAATTCACAGCCACTGCATGATTTATCTCTTGATGTTCAGCAATTTGATTTTCACTCATCCAAGCATCAAAATCTTCTCGTTCATGGACAATTACCTGTGTCCGCATTGAACCATGATAACCACCACATAATTCTGCACAAACTACTGGATAAGTACCAGTTTTTGTAGCTGTAAATCGCAGTTGAGTAGGAACACCAGGAATAGCATCTTGTTTGAGACGAAATTGGGGAACCCAAAAAGAGTGAATTACATCATCTGCCGATAAATTTAATTGGACATCAGTACCCACGGGAACGTGCAATTCTCCAGCAGAAACACCACTTACAGGATAATTAAATAACCACGCAAATTGGATTCCTTTGACATCTACAACTAAATCAGCAGGTTTATTTTTGGTTTGAGGATTTTCACCAATACCAATATTAGTTGTATGACTAACATTCATAGCAGTTGTTGACCCCTGGTGAGGATGACTACCCACACCAAAACCACCCATTTGGTTATAAATATCAACACTGTAAATGCCTAAAAAGATCACAATTACCGTAGGAATTGCTGTCCAAAAAATCTCTAAACTCAAGTTACCTTCTACAGTTACACCATCGGAATTATCTCCTTTTCGTCGTCTGTAGATAACTAGAAACAGCAGAATTGTCCCTTCAACAACTAAAAAAAGGGCAACTGCAATTGTAAACATGATATTGAAAAAACCATCTACCAAAGGCGCTTGTTGCGATGCTGCTTCCGGTAATAAATGATGATTTTGACCAATCCAGATACTGATAGGGGCTATGATCATCCCAGCTAACAGTGTCCACAGCGAAACAGGAACTTTTTGCATAAATGCTACCTGCTTTGTAAACAGTAATAAAACAATAGTCAGTGAAGATAGACTTTGTTTCTATAGATCAATAATTCTCTTTTGCAGAGAGAATCATCTTTTTATTTTTCACTATTACTGTTCTAACTTGTAACTAGCAAAAAATGGCTAAACTTCCATATTTTTTCATATTGATAACCACAAAATCCCCGACTTCTTGAAGAAATCGAGGATCTGAGAATTAATATTTTCATAAACCAAATATAAGTAGAAAAAATAGTAGCAAGTATGATTTATTTAGATAATAACAATTGACGATTTACGTTTCTGTTTACCGTGAACTTTTCAACTAAATTCTGTAAATATCGAGATTCCCCTCTAATTACCTTGCTGAGAATGACAAAAATCAACTGTTTAAAAATCACCCAAAATGTTACTGGTCTAAAGTGGTATGACTGTAACAATTCTTGGGACAAATCCGAGAACAAGCTTCACAACCAATACAGTTTTCTGGCTTAATAACAACCATTACTTTCCGTTCAATTTCCTCATCATCTTCATCTTCTACAAATTCACCTTCTTCATTCAAAGCCATTAAGCCCAAAACTTTATGACCGCAAACTTTCATACATCTGCCACAACCAATACATTTATCCTTGTCAATTTCTTGAGCAAATTTAGGAGTCCAAGCAGTACCTCCAAAAGTCAATCCTGTTAATGTAGCCATGAATCGAACCTCAGCAATTTTAGCTAGATGTTAGTTAATCCTTTAATCTTCATACTAGCCTAATATTTAATTTTTTCAATAACGAAAATTAACTTTTTTGTCAAATTTTCATGACTTGCTAAACAATATTATTTATTTTTAGTTAGTTCAAATTATTAAATAATATTAATTATTGATAAATTTAGATTATATCCGCATCTAAAAAGCTTATTAGCCAAAGTTTTCCACGATTGTGTTGAAATTTATTTTCTCAATAAATCTGATTCAATTAGCCAAAAAACACCTTAATTAATAGGAATTATCATCAATTATTACCGCCAATTATTAGCTAAATTGACTTGCCACTTGCAAATATTTTTTATTTAGATGAAAATATACCGTTCATGGTATTTATAAATACAAACTTAAAAAAATAATTTCCTTTATTTTTGAACCATTTTGTGCCTAACTACTCAAGATGTTCATAAAAAACATTTAGACTAATTTATATAGCCCAGCATAAACATTATCACAATAAATATCTAGGTAAATATTAAGAAATTCCGCCAAGCTCATACTGAACAATCTTATGCAAATCTTTATGAAATTTATAGTTAATGAAGAAGTAATAAAGTCTAACTTTGCCAAATATCAATAGCTACAAAATCTGGCTTCATCAACCCTATAAGTAATTAATCAGAGGAGAAAAATATCTTCTCGTTATAGAGGTAATTGGGTAACAAATTATCAATCAAAAGGACACATTATAGCAGTTCTTATGTATTTAATCTCCTTCGTCCTTTGCGCCTTTGTTCCTTAGCGTCTACTCTTCAAGATCACTAAGAGTGATAGCGCGAAACCAAATCTAAATGTAGTTCATTTATCCAAAAATTCTGTAAGGGGAGACTTGAGCCAAACATCTCAACGATTAAAGTAGGAAGACCTCCTATGCCGCATATAATTCCTAATAACAATTGCGTGGGATGTGACAAATGCCGACCCCTATGTCCTACGGGTGCAATCAAAATCGAAGATGATGAATATTGGGTTGATCCTGTCCTTTGTAATAATTGTGATGGTCATCATTCACAACCACAATGCGTAATTGCTTGTCCAACAAATGCCCCCATACCTATACAGGCAAAAAAAGGAAGATGCAAAATTGAACCACGAGATGCTACCAGTTCCGATTTATTTTCTAATGGTAAGAATAACCCCTTTGCTTCAGCAATAGTTATCTGGGAAGCTTGTAATCTATTAGCACAACGGACATCTTTACAATGGGAAAAAAATGCAGAAGGTAATTGGCATTACCACCGCTCAGTTAATCAAGGAAAAGGGACAATTTATTTTCAAATTCACAACCTATTTCCAGTTAATAACTGCACCAATAATAATTTACAAGCAATTGATTATTTAGATATTCGTGCTGCTTGTATTCATCTCATTTTTGCGGCTAAAATCACAGCCTTAGATCAACCTTGGCAAGAAGAATTTACCATTGATGAACGACAAATTGAACAGTATTTGGGCTTGGAAAAACGTAAGGATCTGAGCAAAAGTACCAAACTCGGTTTAATCAAAAATATCGTTTATCAAACCTGTTCTCTCATGGTTTCTATTGACTGGCCGCAACAAGGTAGAGTTCCCAGTTTTGCTATTAAAGATAGTTATCTCTGGAATTTGATAGATACTCAACACCATTTTCAAGAAGATGATCAAGGGTGTAAATATTTGATTGGCTTAACATTTACAATCAAAGCTGGGATTTGGACGCAACATTTTTGCAACAGACAAGGATGTAAAGAACGCACTGCATTTTATCAATATGGCAGCCTTCCTAAAAGCTTATTAACCACGGTTATGAGTTTGTGGCAACAACATGAGGGCGCTGTTAGACTCATGCTTTGGTTATTATTTAAAACTAAAATGGGTAGGGAACAACGCATCACTATTCCTACCTTGCTGCGCGTTGCTTATGGTGAAGAAAAACTAACTCAAGCTTCTAGACATAGGGAAGAGCGCAAACGCCTACTTAAAGCCTATGAAAATGATTTAGAAGTTCTCAATCATTATGGAATTAAACCATTATTTGATCCTGTCACCTATCCCCCAGAAATTCAACCTTTATGGGCTAAATTAGTTGATATTCCTGAAGATCCTGATCAAGCTTTAGAATTTTGGATTAATGACGGTAGTGGTGAAAATCGTCTCACCGATAGCGGACCTCGTGGTAAATGGAATCTGCTCCTGAATGCCCGAATTTTAGCTTTTGAACTGCCTCCAGATTGGGAAAAGCATTCAGAATCAGATAAGAAACAACGTCGCACTACTAAACCTAAAAGCAATCATCAACAAACAGGTAATTTACTAGGGAAACAAGTGATAGAAGGACGCAAAAAAATGAACCTTTCCCAAAGGGAATTAGCTAAGTTAATGGAAAAAAGCCAAAGCTGGATTCGTGACGTGGAGAAAGGTCGTTTAAAAGCTAAATTAGATGATCAAATGCTCTTGAGACAATTGCTAGATATTCCTTAACTTAAAATAGATCCCCGACTTCTTTAAGAAGTCAGGGATCTGGGTCTATTCACAATCATATCCTAACTATAAGTTGCCACTTTTTTAGCTACCAACCAAAGATTAGATACAGCATATTTCATACATACTACTTCTTGTGCAGCATGACAAGAAACTTTCAATGCTTGTGTTTTTACATTATCTTTTACAAGTTTGGCTTGGTAAGTGTAGAGTGTCCCAGAGGGTTGTTCAAAACTTAACTCACCCAGAATTGTCTGATTATCTAAACTCTTTTCTAGTATCTTACCTGTTACTTTATAATTAAACCAATCCCATCCTAAACGTAGGATCAGTTCTTTTTCCAAAATTTGCAAAGGATTAGGCAATATTCCCCAACCACGATAAATTTTATTGAAGCATTCTATATCACCACTATAGTTAAGAATTGATGGAAAGGTATTTTGATCAAGAATCCCATAATATCTTCCTTGGGGAAAATCTATGGCTGTGGGAGCAAATCTATGACCACCAAAATGGCTCGATTTCCAAATTCTCACCTGATTTGATTGTAAATCAAAACTTTTATTTTCAGCATAATTTTTAGCATAATTTTGAGCATAAAAATAAAAAGGATTACCATATCTCGCACAACATTGATCATGGCTACCATGAGTACATATTAATATATCTCTGCTGCTTGGGGTTTCTATTTCATAATCAGTATTAAAACCTGCTAAATATTTACTAACAACTCCCGCTGCTTTTTCAATATTCGGTAGTTTAAATTCTTGCTTACTATATCCTTTGATTAATCCCTTTTGCTGCTGATAAATTAACAAAGTTGTCTCTTTAACTCCATGGGATTGATCATTAGCAATTAGCAGAAAGCAAACTGGCATTTTAGCACGTTTTACTTCTTCTACTAAAATCCGTAAGTTGTCGGGAACCCATTTGGAATTGAAGGCTTCATAGGTCCAGGGTGTAGGACATTCTACTAAAATATAGGTTTGGTAGTTGGTAGCAGTACCAATCATATCTTCTTGTAGTTGTCGTGAATTATCAGCACAAAAAAATTTATTCATTTACATTTACTCAAGGATGGATTTTATGGACAATTTTTAGCAGAAATTCAAGAGGACACTTGATCATATTCTAATTTTTTTAAGTTTTTCCGGCTAAATAAATTCTGTTATCAAAAATGTAATCATCTCAAATATAGATTTTTTACATTTTAGCGGGAGAATTTATGTAATATTTTTTATACTTTATATCGGTTTCGACCAGCATTTTTAATCTTCTGTGTTGACTCCTAAATGATGTTTTTCCTCAATTATCTAAATAAAAATCCTATCTTTTGTCTGTATACCCAATAGCATACATTCACTAACTTTTAAATTATATTTCAAATTATAGCTGAATTTATCTATATTGCAAAATATTCTCAATAATTTTAAAAAAAAAATAAAGTCCTGAGGACAATCTTAAATATACATAAGTTAACCAAAATTTAGCATCACTGTGATTGCATTTATAAATGTAATAAATTAGGTTATATATATGTTACAAAGATAATCAATCCAGAAATACCAGAAATATTTTAGATCCGGGCTGTGAAGATGGTTTCCTAATGCACTACAAAAAAATTATAATTAAGTAATCATGGTGAATGGTTGATAGTTGTTTCCTAAACTCCCTATTGTTTAATTATATGACATTAATCTTATCTTTGGATTTTGGCGGTACAAAATTAGCAGCAGCAACAGTTAAGGCTGGTACTAGAGAGTGGTTGTATCATGAATCACGGTTTTCTCCTGCAAATGCTGATGCTTTAAGTGATTTAGAAATTATGCGATCGCTCATCAAATCTGTGTTAAAAGGAAATAAACCGGATGCTATTGGTATCAGCTTTGGTGGTCCAGTGGACGCAACGACAGGTTTAGTGAGACTATCTCATCATGTTCCGGGGTGGGAAAATGTTCCCCTCAAACAACTATTTGAGGAAGATTATAATGTACCTGTGAGTATAGATAATGATGCTAATGTTGCAGCCATCGGTGAATATCGCTTTGGGGCTGGACAAGGATATGATAGCTTATTTTATATTACTATTAGTACAGGTGTTGGCGGAGGCTGGATAATTAATGGCCAACTCTGGCGAGGTGCATTGGGCATGGCGGGGGAAATTGGTCATATAGTAGTAGATCCTAGAGGTCCATTATGCTTATGTGGCAAACGAGGGTGTGTAGAACGGTTGGCTTCTGGCCCTTACATGGCACAAAATGCGCGAGAAATGCTAGAAAAAGAACTACCCAGCCCTGAGGGTAAAGCCAGGGGAGAAATACTTAGGTATTTGATCGGTAATAATCTGGATTTACTCACGGGAAAAGTCGTCAGTGCCGCCGCATCCTACGGAGATGAAATCGCCCAAGAGGTATTATATAGGGGAGCTTGGGCATTGGGAGTAGGTATTGGTAATGTAGCCAATCTTATGAATCCTCAACGCTTTGTTTTAGGTGGTGGTGTGACTAAAGCTGGTGATAATTTTTGGGCTGCGGTGCGAAAAGTAGCCAGAGAAACCGCATTACCAGAAGTGAATTTTGAAATTGTCCGGGCATTGTTGGGTGATGATGCCCCTTTATGGGGTGCTGTTGCTTTGGGTCTAGACTTATTAAATTAGGTTTTTTCACACAGATACGCTCCCAGGGCAGAGAGGAATTAAAGCTTTTGTTTAAATATTGGTCTGTTGTTTTTGATATAGTGACCAATATAAACCTTTTTGTTTTAACAACTCTAAATGTGTTCCCTGTTCCGCGATAATTCCCTTCTCCATGACTAATATTAAATCTGCACGCTTGAGAGGGGCAAAACGGTGGGCAATTAAAAAAACTGTGCGGTGGGAAGAGACGTTTTTCAGGTTTTTTAAAACTTGTTGTTCGGTTTCACTGTCTAAGGCACTAGTGGCTTCATCTAAGATAAGAAGAGGTGCAGAACTCAGAAATAATCTTGCCAATGCAATCCTTTGTCTTTGTCCTCCTGATAATGCTGTACCTCTTTCACCAACATTGTTTTCGTAACCATAAGGTAATTGACTAATAAAGTCATGGGCTACGGCTAATCTCGCAGCTTCTATAACTTTTTCCGCACTAATATCTGCATTTCCTAAAGTAATGTTTTCCAAGATTGAACCATTAAATAAAAAGTCTTCTTGGAGAACTACCCCAATTTGTTGTCTTAAAGATGCTAAGTCAGCACTTTTAATATCAAATCCATCAATTAATATGCGCCCTGATTCAATTTGATATAGTCTTTGCAAAAGTTTAGAAAGGGTACTTTTCCCTGAACCACTACGACCAACAATACCTATAAATTGCCCCGGTTTAACATGAAAAGAAATTCCTTTTAATACTGGTTCCGTATTAGCAGAATAACGAAAAAATACCTGTTCAAAATTAACTTCACCTTTCAGGGGAGGTAATACTAAACCTGTTCCTGCTTCGGTTTCTGGGGCTGCATTAAGAATATCACCAATTCTATCTACTGATAATAGCACCTGTTGGAGATTTTGCCACAGTTGTACTAGCCTTAATAAAGGGCTGGTAACTCTTCCCGATAACATTTGAAAGGCGATTAATTGCCCAATGGTAAGTTGATGATCAATGACTAATTTCGCCCCAAACCATAGGATAATTAAAGTAGAAAATTTAGTCAGAAAATCACCGATATTACTACTAATATTGGATGTGGTGGAAGCTTTAAAACTGGTGCGAATAAAGCGGGCAAATAAGCCTTCCCACCTTTCTCTAGCTATTGGTTCAGCCGCATGAGCTTTAACTGAATGAATGCCGGTAATTGTCTCTACTAAAAATGATTGACTGTCCGCACTGCGGTTAAAGGTTTCATTTAACCAATTTCGCAAAATTGGTGTGGCAATAATCGTTAAAGTCGCAAACAAAGGTAATACCGCTAAGGCTACAAATGTGAGAGGAATGTTATAATAAAACATCAATCCCAGGTAAACTATAGCAAAGATACTGTCCAGAATTACTGTTAAAGCTGTACCTGTGAGAAATTGACGAATTTGTTCTAATTCCTGAACTCTAGCAACTGTATCTCCCACTCTCCGCGACTCAAAATAAGCCAATGGTAAACGCATTAAATGGCGAAAAAGTTGAGCCGATAAACTCAAATCTAACCGCCGTGCAGTATGAGTAAATATGAATAGCCGCAGAATACCTAGAATACACTCAAATGTCGCCACTAACAACAGAGCGATCGCCATCACATCTAAGGTGGCTAAACTCTCCTGTACCATGACTTTATCAATGATAACTTGGGTAATTAATGGTGAAGCTAAACCTAATAATTGTAAGGTAAATGAAGCTAATAAAACCTCACCTAATAATCCCCGATATTTCCACACTGCGGGAGTAAACCAACCTAAATTAAATTTCTCTTGTTGGGAAATTAATTCAACTTGCCATAATGTACCATCCCAACAATTTTCTACTACAGATTGAGGTAATTGTTCACAAATATAATCAGGATTTTGGGGATTAGCAATAATCAAATAATTACCTTTCATTTGATATGCTACAACCCAATTTAATTGACTATTTAATTTGTCATTTTTATCATTCTCACTTTCCTGATTCTCTTGATTCCACAACAATAAAGCCGGAAAAGATAATTGACGTAATTCACTCCAATTAACCTGCAATTTCCGCAACACTAACCCTAATTTTTCTCCTGCTTCTACTATATTTTGTGGCTTTTGTCCCCGCAATTGACGTTGTACCCATTCCAACTGCACAGGATTTTGTAAATGTTGCGCTACCATTGTTAAACAGGCAGCACCTGTATTCCCACTTCCCACAAAGGGATAATGGGAAATTATTGGTTGGGGCGGTGTGAAAGCTGGTGCAGAAATGCGAGAGTTAGTAACTGGTAAAACGATTTTTTTCTCCTCTTGATTCCTTGAATTTTTCCAAAATTCATCAATCTGAGGATTTAAAAACTTTTTCCACACCTCTGAATTCCAACAGACTACTACTACTTCCTTACTAGCAGCTACAGCTTTAAAATTAGTAAATAATTCCTGACAGTCACCAAACCAATTTCCTGTTTGTAAAGTAGCTACAGTTTTATTTTCTCCTTCTTCTCGTAAACGTACTTTACCAGTGATAATTAAAAACTGTTCACCTCCTAGTTCTGGTGACCAAATTTTCTCACCAAGTTTGTAATTACGAATTTCCGCTTGCTGTTTTAATTCGCTTTGTTCTTCCGCATTTAGCCAAGATAGCGGTGGTTCATTCCAGAGTAAATTGTTTAACACATTTATTCGTAAAGATTGCTAATTTAGAGTTTTTAATTAACTTGGATTTTCACCGTGAGATTTTGAATTTTATCCCCTAGCCATTTTTCAAATAATTCATTTTGTAGTGATTGTTTTAATTGAGGATCTTCTAAGGATGCTGGGAGAATTTGTTCTAATCTAAATAAAGCAAAACGCCCTTCTATTTCTATGGGATTTATCAATTTTCCAGGGATAGTTGCATCTACAGCCCCACGTAAAATATCCGGTATAGTTCCCCGACTAATTGGTCCCATCATTCCATTAAATACTTTTTCATCTGCTAATGAATACTCTTTTGCTAACTGTTCAAAACTAGCACCTTCTTCAATTTGAGTTTGCAGTTCTTCTGCTAATTCTCGACTATCAACTAAAATTCGTGAAAGTACGACTCTATCTAAGTAGATCTTTCTTTCAATAAAGTATTCTGGTAATTTTGATTCTGTCACCAATGCTTTGAGTTTTTCTAATTGAAAGCTAAAGGTGATAGATGTATGAAACGTTGTATAATCTGTACCATTATTGATTAACCATTCTTGAAACTTTTGTGGATCAGTTAGTTGATTTTTGAGGCGAAAATCAATAATTGTCTGTTCAATTAATGCCGAACTAATCTCAATATCTGTCCTGGTATTAATTTCTTGTTCAATTATGTGCTGACGCAGTACATCATTAATAAAATTTCCTAGTCTACCCGATATCTGTAGGTACTTTACTACTTCAGCTAAAGCGATTTCTTGGTTATTTACAGTTAAAAAAGTTGCAGATTCCATGAAGTGATTCTGAAAATAAAACTAAAACATCTCTAAGACTTTCCATTAAATAATAGAGAAAACAGTAGAGAATGATATTTAGTAATCATGAAGATTTGATAAATTAAATATATGCTTAATCAGTCGGCAATATCTCAAGAATTTTAACTAATAAGTATTTGGAAATCTGTAAACACGATGACAAAAATAAAATCATAATGTTGGGTTAACGCGAGTCAACCCAACCTACAAATATTTTGATTTTAGTCAATGAATAATTAAACAAAGATACTTTGGTAAATTAACGCCATTATCATCGCCGAAATAGCACCAATAAAGGTATTAAAAATATTAACAACTTCATTAGTTAGCCAAGTATATTTAGATTGTAAAGTTGCACCAATGACACTTTCTAAATTTGTAGCGATAAATGCAGCTAATACACTCCAAATCATACCAACAGGATTAATTAAATTTACGCCCCAACCAATCAGAGCGATCGCTATTGATGCTATCATACCAGCTACAGTCCCTTCTAAACTTACCGCCCCTTCTGTACCTCTAGGAACTGGTTGCAGTGTCGTAATTAAAAATGTGCTTTTACCATAAGCTTTACCAACTTCACTAGCGGTAGTATCCGATAGTTTGGTGCTAAAACTAGCAACATAACCCAAACATAGCAAATATTTAAAATCAGGTAAAAACAACACTCCTAAAGCGCATACAGCCGCTATTAATGCAGAACCCCAAACGTTTTCTGGACCTCTTGCACCACCACGTTTTTCTGCAATTCCTGCGGCTTCTTTTTCCGCTATACCAATGCGCGTTACTCCAGAACCAACAATAAAATAGAACACTACCACTAGATATCCTGGCCAACCCAGCGTTCCCCAAATGATAATTCCCAATAACCCAGCATTAAGTATACCTGCGGGGGTGAGCAGTTTTTTGGGAAGAATTGCCACTATTCCTAGTAAAATCGTATTTAAGGCTAATCCCATTAACCAGGGATTTGTCAAATCAATTAGAGATAACATCTGTGATCAATTATGAGTATTTTCAGGTTTTTAATGTGATAAAATGATTTTATCCTCTTTTATTACATTAATATTAAGATTCTTTTCTCCCTGGCTTTTCCATACTGTGGGAATAAAGAAACCCACAATAGTTATATTCTCTCACCCACCCCCACCATGAACCAACCTATTTTTCACCTCGCTTTCCCCGTCACCAATATCCCCGACACCAAAGCCTATTATGTTGATGGTTTAGGCTGCATACCCGGACGTGAAAACCCCCACGCTTTAATTCTCAATCTTTATGGACATCAATTAGTAGCCCACGTTACCCAGGATATTTTAACACCTCAAAAAGCTATCTATCCCCGACATTTTGGACTAATTTTTTCTCAATTAGAGGATTGGCAAGAATTACTAGAAAAGGCAAAAAACCAAGATCTAAAATTTCGAGAAGAACCGAAAAACCGCTTTGTTGACTCCCTTCTAGAACATCGCACTTTCTTTTTAGAAGACCCTTTTTATAACTTAATGGAATTTAAGTATTATCGTCATCCAGAAGCTATTTTTGGCAGTGCTGAATATACCAAAATTGGGGATAGAGATTAGATGGCAGTTTAATAGTATATATATTAGAAAGTATAAATTCATAAATTTACTGTTGATGTTAATGCCTCTGCTACTATTGCTAAACTCCTAGGATCTGTTAGCATTAAAGGATGTAATAACACTGGTAAATTTACTTCTTTTCCTATCCCAAGCTGGGAACTTATAGCAGGTAAAATCATCAAATCATAAGGTGTCCAAATAGATGTAAAATTTATTTTTTTTAACATCTCAACATCAGCATTTAAATCTGCTAAAAAAGGACTATTAGGACGCATTTGTACACATCCTGGCAACCATGAACCATAAGCAATTACTGTTCCTTTATGGGGTGAAGAAATACTAATAAATCGCTCTACTCTTTCTATTCCTCCCAAACGTTGAATATAATAACGACCAACAATACCACCCATACTAAAACCAACTAAATTAAGTGGTTGTTCTGGTGCAAAAGTATCATTTACATAATTAGCTACCTGTTGCGCTAATTTATCCAGAACCTCAGCGCCATTATTCGGGACCAAATCTACTGTATACACAGACAAACCTCTTTGTCTGAGATACAACGCCATTTTATCGAAAATCGCCCCAGTATCGTTGATACCATGGACTAATAAAACCGGATTCTGCTGTTTTGTGGTGGTAATTTTCATTTTTCATGATTTTCCAGAATTTAACTCAGTATTATCATGAAGATAATAGAAAATGTGACATGAGCATAAATCTAAACTATTAAGATTTGTTAAAAAATTTCTCATAATGTTATTTTCATAATAAAATTTAATAATTAATTTAATTTTTGTGAAATGTGATCTACCAGTTGCAACTGTTGACACCAAAAACCTGAAAATACTAATCAGTATTAATTCACGGTTTGCTAAGTAACAACCAGTAACTTTTATGACTGGCAGCAATTAACAGAATAAACCAGGAGTATTTTTTATGGGCTTTATCAAAAATCTGATTGCGGGTATTGTCGGTTTTATCACTGGATTATTTGGTAATAAGGGAAACAGCTACTACCTGGAACTAAAGGAAGAAGCTGAAGCTAATGTTACTCAAGTAGCCGCACCAGTAGCCGCAGTAGCGCCAACACCAGCAGCACCAGCAGCAGTAGCAGCAGTAGCAGTAGCACCAGTAGCACCAGTAGCAGCAAAAGCCACCAAAGCTGAACCCGTTAAAATATCAGTCCCAACTGAAACCAACTTTGCCACCAAGTATCTCATTCCTAAGAATACCCCTCGTCGTCGTCCTGGGGTAAATATGAACAGCTTTTTAGAAATGGCAAGCCAGGTAAAAACCCCAGCTTAAATACCCGGTAAGCTGAGATAGGGAACAGGTGACAGGGAACAGGGAACAGGTGATAGGTGATAGGTGACAGGTGACAGGGAACTCTTAACAGGGAAGAGGTTTTTAGCGATTTTACATTGATTTTACATTGATTTTACACATTTTGGTTTTATGGTGTTAACCTAATTAGGGCTTACTGATAGCGTAGCGTGGCGTTAGCCATATAAACCTAAAACCATTTATTAACAAAGGGTTTCTCGGATTTTTACCACAAAAAAGTGCAAGGTTTTGGCTAATGATGTCTCAAAATGAATTGCATTTTTCTTTGTCGGATTTGGAAAATTGAGGATATCCAAACAGTTAAAACTGTTCCCAGTTAAGAGTTCCCTACCCTCACAGACAACTTACTCAGCAAGCCCTAATTATTAGTATTTCCTCCCATTAGACTTTCTGTAACTGTGCTACTCTAGGGTCTATAATTTTTTGTCCCAAACTAGCGAATTGAATGGCTACAGAAACTTTATTTCCTTCTCCAAAAACGTGAGTAACTTTACCAATGCCGAAAGTTTTATGTAATACATTATCACCTACTTGCCAAGCTTGAGAAGTGCTTTGTTTATTAGGGTTTGCCGATGTTGTCTTAGTGAAACTACGGGTAACTTTATTCTGTGTAGTTAATAACTCTGCTGGTAATTCGTCTAAAAATTGCGATCGCATTGCCGGTTCTCTAGTACCATATAAACGGCGTTCCCTAGCATGGGATAGGAATAGACGTTCTTGAGCGCGGGTAATACCTACATAACATAATCTACGTTCCTCTTCTAACAACGATGGATCTTGTAATGAACGATAACCCGGAAATAATCCCTGTTCTAATCCAACTAGAAAGACCACCGGAAATTCCAAACCCTTAGAAGCGTGTAAAGTCATTAGAGAAACTGCTGTTTGTCCCTCTTTTAAATTATCTAAATCAGAACTGAGCGCAGCACTTTGTAAAAACGCTTGTAAAGAAATATCCTCGCCTTCATTTTCTTCTTGAAATTGCAACATGGCATTATACAATTCATTAACGTTGCTAATTCTATTATCAGCTTCGTCTGTACCTTGATCTTGCAATTCCTTGATATAACCAGAATCTTCTAAAATTCCTTGTAATATCTCCGAACCGGGAATAACCGTGATTTGTGCTTGACGATTTTCAATCATTGCCGCAAAATTATTCACAGCTTTTGCCGAACGTCCTGCTAAACTATTAACTGATGTTTCATCACTAATTATCTCCCATAATGTTATTCCTAATTGCTGGGAAGCATTGACTAAAGCGTCAATAGTAGCTTTACCAATTCCCCTACGAGGTGTATTAATAACTCGCAATAAACTAACAGTATCCGCTGGATTATTAATAGCTCTTAAATATGCAACAGCATCTTTAATTTCTTTCCGGTCATAAAACTTCATTCCTCCCACAACCGTATAAGGAATTTGATACTTAACTAATAGTTCTTCAAAAGGTCGAGATTGAGCATTGGTTCTATATAAAATTGCAAAAGCACCCCAATTTAATTCCGGGTTTTGATTTTCTAAACTGCGAATTTGGTCAATAACAAAAGCTGCTTCAGCCATTTCTTCCTCAGCTTTATGAAAATAAATTGCTTCCCCCGGTTGTCTTGTGGCCTTGAGAATTTTATCAATGCGTTGGGTATTATTTTCAATTAATTCATTAGCAGCTTGGAGAATGTTTTCACAAGAGCGATAATTTTCCTCTAATTTTACCATAGAACGGGTATCATCATCTGCTAAACCATCGCCAAAATTCTCCTGAAATTCCAGTAAAATCGTAAAATCTGCCATTCTAAAACTGTAAATTGACTGGTCAGCATCTCCGACCACAAATACAGAACGATTTTCCCATTCCCATTCACTTTTACGTTTTTCCCCATTGGTAACTAAAAGCTGAATTAAATCATATTGAGTCCGGTTAGTATCTTGATATTCATCAACTAGAATATGACAAAATTTGCGATACCAATAACCTAAAACCTGCTCATTTTGTTGAAATAATCTAGTAGGAATTAAAATCAAATCATCAAAATCTAAAGCATTATTTTGAGCCAGTTTATCTTGATAGCGGTTATAAACATCAGCAATTACCCTCCCCCGATAATTTGGCTGTTCACTTTCAAATTCTCTAGGGGAAAATCCCTGATTTTTAGCATTACTAATAGCGTAACGCACAGACTTAGGTTCAAATTTCTTACTATCTAAATTTAAATCTTTAGTCACAATTTCTTTAATCAGACTTTGCACATCAGACTCATCAAAAATAGAAAAGTTTTTTTCCCATTTTCTCCCTTTTTCATCTTGATATTTCTCAATATCATAACGGAGAATCCGAGAAAACAAACTATGAAAAGTTCCACACCACATATCTTTAATAGTAGTGCGGTAAACTTGTGATTTAATCAAAGTTTGTTCATATTCTGTTAGTAAATCAAACTTTTTATCATGTTTTGTGATTGCTAATTGTTCAGCAAATATCCTTTGAATTCTTTCCTTCATTTCCCTAGCAGCTTTATTAGTAAATGTCACCGCGAGGATATTTTCAGGATTAACACGGTGTTGTAGAATCAAGTTAGCAATACGGTAAGTCAGCGCACGGGTTTTACCCGAACCAGCACCAGCAACTACTAACAATGGTCCGCAATAGTGTTCTACAGCTTGACGTTGACTAGGATTGAGGTGATTAAGGAAATCAATACTTGTTATCATAAAATATAAAGACGATGAGGAGTTTGACGCTCCCCGCCCTATAGAGGGACGGGGATTCTTGCTTCAATGAGCAACCTTACCCAACCTTGTTACCAAGTCTGAGCAGAGGGTCATCTCTCCACAAGCGTTAGAAGTTCCGGTGCGCCCCACCGTACTTAGATCATAGCCAGCTTGTCTTAGTGCTTTAGTGAGAATGTTAATTGCAGCATTGTGGTCACGGTCAAGTATGCACCCACATTGACAAACATGAGTTCTAACTGAAAGTGACTTCTTGACGATTTCTCCACAACTAGAACAGTTTTGAGAAGTGTATTGAGGTGCAACTGGTACAACTACACGCCCATAGACTTTACCAAAATATTCTAACCATTGAGTAAACAATGACCAACCAGCATCACTAATTGACTTGGCTAACTTGCTATTTTTAACCATATTTTTCACTTGCAGTTTTTCAAACGCCACTAAATCGTTAGATCTAACTACGCACAATGCTGTCTTAACGGCAAAGTCTTTACGTTGACGTGAAACTTGCAAATATTTTCTACCAAGACGGTTAATAGCTTTTTTACGATTATTAGAACCTTTATTTTTACGACTAACTTTTTTTTGTAGTCGTTTTAAAGATTTTTCTGACTTTCGTAAATATCTTGGATTATCAATTTTATCCCCTTGAGAATCAGTGTAGAAACTGTTAAGACCAACATCTAAACCAATAGTTTTACCAGTTGGATTAACATCAATATTCCGTTCTGCATCTATACAGAATTGAACGTAATATCCATCAGAACGTTTAACTATTCTGATTCTTTTCATTTGCTTAATCTGGTAAAAATGTAAATCCCAAGTTCCAATTAATTTTAGCTGACCAATTCCACATTTATCCGTAAAGTTAATGTGTTTTCGGTCTTCTAATAGTTTCCATCCTGATGTTTTATATTCAATGGAACGGTTATTTTTTTCGAACTTTGGATATCCTTTCTTTCCAGGAGTTTTAGCTTGACAATTATCAAAAAATCTTTTAATTGCAAAAGCTGTTCTCTCTGCTGCTGCTTGTCTAGCCATTGAGTTTAATTTATCTGCAAAATCAAATTCATTAGCTACGACCGCAGTGTATTTATTTAGGTCGTAAGGTTTAACATTTTGATTGTCCATCCAAAAGCGCAAGCACTTATTACGAATGAACTGAGTTATCCGTATAGCTTCATCAATTTTTTGATATTGCTGCTTTGTGCCTTTGGCTTTAAATTCAAAAACAATCATTTTTTTTATTACTAATTCGACCTGTTTTAAGTATAATATACTTTAAGGAATTAGTCAATCTTTAAGATTGGTAAAAATGAAACTACCCTCTCTCACGATTAAGCTGCGCTTAATATCCCTTGGAGGGTGTTTAATTTTACTTGCTTTACATCTCCACCCTGTAGAGGGATGGGGTATTACGGCGTTTTCTGATAAAATAAACCAATAATCTCTGATTTCCCATCCTTATTAGTGGAAGAATTGTCAATTAACAGCCTTTTGGTTGTAAATGTCTAGGTAAAAAACTCAACGATTAAAATCATGGAAATAAAAATGCAAGAACCAGAATACCAAGAAACCCAGTCCAAAGAAACAACTATCCCCCAAATTAACACCCAAACCGGAAATCTTACCAAACTTCAGCCGCCTATGCAGCCTCAAGAACAATGGCTCAAATATGGACAACAAGTTTCTGGTTTTCTGGGTACATTACCAGATTATGTAGGTAAGTTCTTTGGTCAATATCAACAGCCTATAGTTACTATTGGTTTAGTAGTGACATCTGTAGTCGCAGTTAAGGTACTATTGGCCGTGCTAGACGCTCTTAATGATATTCCTTTAGTAGCACCCAGCTTTGAATTAATTGGTATTGGTTACTCTGTGTGGTTTATCTATCGCTATTTACTCAAAGCTTCCAGCAGACAAGAGTTATCTAGCGAAATTACCACCCTCAAATCTCAAGTTGTCGGTAAAAAAACTTCTGAATCTTAACTAACAAATTTAGACAAACCTAGATATCCGACTTCTTTAAGAATTCGGGTATCTTGTTAGGGAATAGGTGACAGGTGACAGGTGACAGGTGACAGGTGACAGGTGACAGGTGACAGGTGACAGGTGACAGGTGACAGGTGACAGGTGACAGGGAACAGGGAACTCTTAACTGGGAACAGGGAACTCTTAACTGGGAACAGGGAACAAGACGCAAAAAAACCGCGAAAAATTTGCTTTTCAAGTGTTGACAAGGGATTTTAAATATGTTATCCTTACATTGATAAGGAAGAACTATCTTAAATTATTTAGTAGGGTGTGTTAGCGACAGCGTAACGCACCATGGGTAAAGCATTTGTGTGTAACATAGCGATAGCGAAGCGCTGCTGCAAGCAGTTCGCTATATACTAGCTATATAATATAGTAACGCACCATATTAAATCATCATCAAAAAATCCCCATCTTCATCCTGTACATCCTTTCATCCTGGATATCCTGATTCTGACAAATGTAAAAGCATGAATGTTACCAGAGTATTATGTAAGGGAACTCTTAACTGGGAACTCTTAACTGGGAACTCTTAACTGGGAACAGCTTTTTGAGTAGGTAAAACTTTGGGTGTAGCATAGCGATAGCGAAGCGCTGCTGCAAGCAGTTCGCTATATAATATAGTAACGCATTATTTTAAATCATTGACATCATCATACAGCAGATTTCATTTTCATGAGGTAGATTTTTAGCGGGCAAGATGCCCGCACTACAAGATTTTTATCATAGACTTTTAGCGGGCAAGATGCCCGCACTACAAGATTTTTATGATTGCGATAGCGAAGCGCTGCTGCAAGCAGTTCGCTATATAATATAGTAGCGCACCATTTTAAATCATTAACATCATCAGAAAATCCCCATCTTCATCCTGTACATCCTTTAATCAGTTGACAGTTGACAGGAAACAAGACGCAAAAAAACCGCGAAAAATTTGTTTTTCAGGTGTTGACAAGGGATTTAAAAAATGTTATTATCATCTTAATAAGGAAGAATTATCTTAAAAAGTACAGAGTTAGAGAGTGGGGAGTATGAAGAAGAGGATGAAGAAGATAACCCCGCACCCCGCAATATAATATCTGTACTTGAGGTAAAGACTTTGTGTGTAGCATAGCGATAGCGAAGCGCTGCTGCAAGCAGTTCGCTATATAATATAGTAGGGTGTGTTAGCTATTCGTAACGCACCATTGGTAAAAACTTTAGGTGTAGCATAGCGATAGCGAAGCGCTGCTGCAAGCAGTTCGCTATATAATATAGTAGGGTGTGTTAGCTATTCGTAACGCACCATTGGTAAAGACTTTGGGTATAGCATAGCGATAGCGAAGCGCTGCTGCAAGCAGTTCGCTACATCTATATAATAACATAGTAACGCACCATTTTAAATCATTATCCTGTACATCCTTTCATCCTGGACATCCTGGGCTAAGGCCACGCTTCGCTATCAGACGATATAAAAGCATAAATGCTACCGAATCCACGGTTGTGACAATAATACAGATTAAAAATAACACATTAAAAATTTAAAAAAATACGGTTGTGTCTATGATTAAATCCATTGTACGATTATAATTGTGATTGAAGACAGGAAATTGATATCCTGACCCGACCCAGGTTTTACGTGAAGTTGCTCATTTTCTACCTTATATAACAAAAACCTACAGTACCAGGTGTAAAGGAAAAAAATATGTTTAACAACTCTTTTCTCCGTCAAACCGCAACAACAATTGTTTTTATTGATGCCTCCCTTTCCGACTATCAGACCCTGCAAACAGGAATTATCGAGGGCGTAAAAACAGTTATTATTTCCCCAGAGCAAGACGGAATTGAGCAAATTAGCCAAATTTTACAACAACATCCCCACATCACCACCATTCACATCCTTTCCCACGGTGCGCCGGGATGCTTATATTTAGGTAATAGTCAATTAAACTTAACCAATATTCATAATTACACCCAACAATTACAACAGTGGCAACCTCAGAATATTTTACTATATGGTTGTAACGTCGCGGCAGGAGACGCAGGGGCAGAATTTATTCACAAATTACATCAAATTACCAACGCCACCATTAGCGCCTCCACCACAAAAACCGGCAATGCAGCATTAGGGGGAAATTGGCAGTTAGAGGTGAATATTCCCGTTACAGATGTAGAGACGTTCCATGGAACGTCTCTACATTTGTCAGATATTGTTGCAGACACCCTCATCAGCTACCAGGGAGTATTTGCACCCACATTAGTGGGAGTGTGGGATATTTTAAACTATGCCTATGCTGTGACAGTATTGGGTAACTATGTCTACGCTGTGGGGGATACATTAAACATCATTGATATTACTGACCGAGCCAAACCCGTTGTCAAGGGAAGTTACGATATTTCTAATGGTCAAGGTGTGCAAGTAGTCGGTAACTACGCTTATGTAGCTGATGGTGGTTCAGGACTACAAATAATAGACATAAGTAACCCCACTACCCCCACCCTCAAGGGCAATTATAGTACATTTGGCTATGCTAGTGATGTGCAAGTAGTCGGTAACTACGCTTATGTTGCTGTTAGTGGTTCAGGACTACAAATAATAGACATTAGCAACCCCACTACCCCCACCCGCAAAGGCAATTATGATACATCTGGACTTGCTAGAGGTGTACAAGTTGTCAGTAATTACGCTTATGTAGCTGATGATGAATCAGGACTACAAATCATAGACATTAGCAACCCATCTACTCCCACTCTCAAAGGCAATTATGATACATCTGGTGATGCTCAGGGTGTGCAAGTAGTCGGTAACTACGCTTATGTAGCTGATGGTTGGTCAGGACTACAAATAATAGACATTAGCAACCCCTCTACTCCCACCCGCAAAGGCAATTATGATACATCTGGCTATGCTAGTGATGTGCAAGTAGTCGGTAACTACGCTTATGTAGCTGATAGTGGTTCAGGACTACAAATAATAGACATAAGTAACCCCACTACCCCCACCCTCAAGGGCAATTATGATACATCTGGCTATGCTAGTGATGTGCAAGTAGTCGGTAACTACGCTTATGTAGCTGATAGTGGTTCAGGACTACAAATAATAGACATTAGCAACCCCACCACCCCTATCCTCAAGGAAAATTATGGTACAGGCTATGCTAATGGTGTGCAAGTAGTCGGTAATTATGTTTATGTAGCTGATAGTGGTTCAGGACTACAAATAATAGACATTAGCAACCCCTCTACCCCCACCCGCAAAGGCAATTATGATACCTCTGGCATTGCTTATGGTGTGCAAGTAGTGGGTAGCTATGCTTACGTAGCTGATGGTGATTCAGGACTACAAATAATAGACATAAGTAACCCCACTACCCCCACCCTCAAGGGCAATTATGATACATCTGGCTCTGCTCAGGGTGGGCAAGTAGTCAGTAATTATGCTTACGTAGCTGATGGAGAATCAGGACTACAAATAATTGACATTAGTAACCCCTCTACCCCCACCCGCAAAGGCAATTATGATACATCTGGCTATGCTTATGATGTGCAAGTAGTCGGTAACTACGCTTATGTAGCTGATGCGTATTCAGGACTACAAATAATAGACATTAGCAACCCCACTACCCCCACCCTCAAGGGCAATTATGATACATCTGACTATGCTAATGGTGTGCAAGTAGTCAGTAACTATGCTTATATTGCTGGTGGTTATGCAGGACTACAAATAATAGACATTAGCAACCCCACTACCCCCACCAGCAAAGGCACTTATGATACTAGTGGCTCTGCTTATGGTGTGCAAGTATTGGGTAACTATGCTTATGTTGCTGATGCTTGGTCAGGACTACAAATAATTGATATTAGCAACCCCACTACCCCCACCCTCAAGGGCAATTATGATACATCTGGCTCTGCTAGAGGTGTGCAAGTAGTCGGTAACTACGCTTATGTTGCTGACGATGTAGGTGGTTTAAAGATTATTAATGTCAGTGATTTAACCCAACCACCTACCAACATTACCTTAATTAATAGCACAGTTGCGGAAAATCAAGTTAGTGGTACAGTAGTTGGTAATCTCACTAGCACAGACCCAGATACAGGAGACACCTTTACCTATAGTTTAGTCACTGGAACAGGTGCAACAGATAATAGTTTATTTACCATTACTGGAAATCAACTTAAAACCAACGCTGTCTTTGACTTTGAAACCAAAAACAGTTATAGCATTCGCGTCAAAACCACCGACCAAAGCGGGTTATCCTTTGAAAGACAATTAACCATTGGAGTCAGTAACGTTAACGAAACTCCTACTAACCTAACACTATTCAATAGTGCTGTTGCAGAAAACAAGGCCATTGGTACAGTGGTTGGTAATTTCATCACCACAGACCTAGATCCAGGAAACACCTTTACCTATAGCTTAGTTACCGGGGACGGTGCAACAGATAATAGTTTATTTACCATTGCTGGAAATCAACTTAAAACCAATGCTGTATTTGACTACCAAACCAAAAACAGTTACAGCATTAGAGTCAAAACCACAGACCAAGGTGGGTTATCCTTTGAGAAACAATTAACCGTCAGTGTCACTTTTACACCCACATTAGTGGGAGAGTGGGATTTTTTAAGCTATGCCCGTGCTGTGACAGTGGTGGGTAACTATGCTTATGCTGTAGGGGATAGATTGGATATCATTGATATTAGCAACCCTGCCCAACCCCTTGTCAAGGGAAGTTACGATATTTATAATGGTCAAGGTGTGCAAGTGGTGGGTAGATATGCTTATGTAGCTAATGGAGAATCAGGACTACAAATTATAGACATTAGCAATCCCACTACCCCCACCCTCAAAGGCAATTATGATACATCTGGCATTGCTCTTAATGTACAAGTAGTTGGCAATTATGCTTATGTGGCTAATGATGATGGCGATTATGCTGTGGTTAATGGTGATGGTTTTACATCTGGACTAGAAATCATAGACATTAGCAACCCCACTACCCCCACCCTCAAAGGCCGTTATAATACATCTGGCAGTGCTGTAGGTGTACAAGTAGTGGGCAGCTACGCTTATTTGGCTATTGATAATCGTTATTCTTCTACAGGATTACAAATCCTAGACATTAGCAACCCCACAAACCCCACTTTCAAGGCCAATTGTTCTACTGGGTATTCGTATGGGTATAGCTCTGCTAGAACTGTGCGAGTAGTGGGCAATTACGCTTATGTAGCTGATGGTGATTCAGGACTACAAATAATAAACATCAGCAACCCTTCTACCCCCATCCTCAAGGGCAATTATGATACATCTGGTTACACTAATGATGTGCAAGTAGTCGGCAACTATGCTTACGTAGCTGATGGTGATTCAGGACTACAAATAATAAACATCAGCAACCCCACAAACCCCACCCTCAAAGGCAGTTATAATACATCTGGTTACGCTACAGGTGTACGAGTAGTGGCTAACTACGCTTATGTAGCTGATATTGGTGGACTACAGATCATAGACATTAGCAACCCCACTACCCCCACCCTCAAAGGCAATTATAATACATCTGGCTATGCTCAGGGTGTGCAAGTAGTCGGTAACTATGCTTATGTGGCTGATGGGTATTATGGAGGACTACAAATAATTGACATCAGCAACCCCACAAACCCCACCCTCAAGGGCAATTATAATACATCTGGCTATGCTCAGGGTGTGCAAGTAGTCGGTAACTATGCTTATGTGGCTGATGGGTATTATGGAGGACTACAAATAATTGACATCAGCAACCCCACAACCCCCACCCTCAAGGGCAATTATGATACATCTGGCTATGCTGAAGGTGTGCAAGTGGTGGGTAACTATGCTTACGTAGCTGATGGTGGTTCAGGACTACAAATCATAGACATCAGCAACTCCACTACCCCCACCCGCAAAGGCAATTATGATACACCTGGCAGTGCTTGGGGTGTGCAAGTAGTCGGTAGCTACGCTTACGTAGCTGATGATTCTTCAGGACTACAAATAATTGACATCAGCAACCCCACTAACCCCACCCTCAAGGGCAATTATAATACATCTGGCTCTGCTAAAGGTGTGCAAGTAGTCGGTAACTATGCTTACGTAGCTGATAGTTGGTCAGGACTACAAATAATTGACATCAGCAACCCCACAACTCCCACCCTCAAGGGCAATTATGATACATCTGGCTATGCTAGAGGTGTGCAAGTAGTCGGTAACTACGCTTATGTTGCTGACGATGTAGGTGGTTTAAAGATTATTAATGTGAGTGAATTTACTAACCAAGCACCTACTAATCTCACACTCTCCACCAGCACAATTGCCGAAAACCAAATTATTGGTACAGTAGTTGGTAATCTCACCACCACAGACCCAGATACAGGAAACACCTTTACTTATAGCTTAGTCACTGGGAACGGTGCAACGGATAATAGTTTATTTGCCATTACCAATAATCAACTCAAAACCAACGCTGTCTTTGACTTTGAAACCAAAAACAGTTACAGCATTAGAGTCAAAACCACCGACCAGGGTGGGTTATCCTTTGAAAGACAATTAACCATTGGAGTTAGCAACGTTAACGAAACTCCTACTAATTTAACTCTTTCTAATAACACCGTTGCGGAAAACCAAATTATTGGTACAGTAGTTGGTAATCTCACCACCGCAGACCCAGATACAGGAAACACCTTTACTTATAACTTAGTTACAGGAACAGGTGCAACGGATAATAGTTTATTTACCATTAGCGGAAATCAACTTAGAACCAACTCTGTATTTGACTTTGAAACCAAAAACAGTTACAGCATTAGAGTCAAAACCACAGACCAAGGGGGGTTATCCTTTGAAAGACAATTAACCATTGGAGTCAGCAACGTTAACGAAACCCCTACCAACTTAACACTATCCACCAGCACAGTTGCGGAAAACAAGACTGTTGGTACAGTAATTGGTAATCTTTCCACCACAGACCCAGATACAGCAAACACCTTTACTTATAGGTTAGTATCAGGAGGTGGTGCAACTGATAATAGTTTATTCACCATTACCAATAATCAACTTAAAACCAACTCTGTCTTTGACTTTGAAACCAAAAACAGTTACAGTATTCGCGTTCAAACCAGAGACCAGGGTGGTTTAACGTATCAAAAACAATTGACTATAAATATCAGCAACCTAACAGACAATACAATCACTGGTACAGCAAATACAAATAACATCACCACCACCAACGACAAAGATATCATTGATGCAGTTGCAGGAAATGACACAATTACCAGCGTCTTTGCCAACTTACAACAAAATGACAACATCAATGGTGGTCTTGGCACAGATACCCTGATTATTACCGGAGGAACAAGTGCTAATAGTCTGACAATTAATGCTAACAACACCACTAAT